>JAJDEX010000483.1 GCA_029259575.1 Planctomycetota bacterium
GACCAATCTTGCCAGGCCCTTGATTCGTGGCACGGACCGTTCCAGTTGCCTCGACGATCAGAGCCGACTCTTGACTGGCTCCCAACTTCATGCGGACACCTGACTGGAAGCTGCACGCGCCAATAGCCGCGAGGAGGATCACGGCCAGCAGCCGAGGCCTTCGACCCCCGGAAGCCCCTGCAGAAACACGTTTCGCGTGCAACCTCCATTGCGTAGTGGGTTTCATGATCTCGACCATAACACGCAAGTGTGGCTCGTCCCAAGCAACATGGGCGCGGCGCTTCGGTCAGTTGGAGGTGCCGGTCAGCGTGATCGTGAACGGGTCGGGTGCATTCGGGGCGTCGTGATCGAAGCGCAGCGTCGTGGTCTTGACGCCGGTTCCCGAACGCGGGTCGAAACGCAACAGGTAACGGATCTCGTCGCCGGCCGGCATCGTGGCGTCTCCCAAACAGCTGTTCTCGATCCTGCTGCGGATGAGGTCGGCCACGACGGGGTGGAAGTGGAGGTCGATGTTGTCCATGCCGCCACAGCTGTGGCAGTAGCTCATGATCGTGCCCTGCGCACATTGGGTCGAGCTGACGCACGTACCGGACGAGCAACTGTCCAAGGCCGGGCAATAGGCGTGAGTGTGCGTCGATCCGAAGTTGTGGCCGAGCTCATGGGCGACGACGACGAAGTCCCAGGTGAAGCTGCCCGCGTTGCCGGTCCAGGTGCTCCAGTTGATGTTGCCGTTCAGGTTTCCACTCACGCCGAAGCCGTAGTTCTGATTGCAGAGGACGTCGAGGTAGGCGACCCCACCACCGAGGCTGGCCCCGGAGAGGAAGTGCGCCAGATCGGCGGTGACCGGCCAGCTGTTGGAACCGGTCCAGGCGGCCCGGAACTCGTCCAGGAGGTCCCCTGCGTCTCCGGGCCCGTCCTGGCTCGTCCAGCCGTCGTCGCTGTCGGAGTGGAGGCCCAAGTAGGCGATCGACAGGGTCGTCTGCGCGTCCTCGAAGTACTGATCGCTGATCGCGGCGACGAGACTGGTCACGTAGTCGACGAGCTCCGAATCGGATCCGAACTTCTGTCGCAGTTGATAGTCGGTCTCGATGGCGAGTCGACAGTTGGCAACCGTGACCGTCGCGCTGGTCGGTGGTGCGACCGATGCGCTCGGGCTCTGCTGTTGGATTCCCTCTTCGACATCGAAGCCCAAGGCCGCGAGGTCGAGTAATGGGGTCGCATTGGGCAACAGAACCTCGCCGCCGCAGATGGCTGCCCGATCCGACGCGGGCAGGGTCTTCAGGTCGGCTTCGTGGATCAACCGGCTGGTGGCGGGCGAGGTCGCCGTCGCTGGAGACTCGGAGGTGATGTGGATCGTGGCTTCCTGGTCGAACGGCAACTTGACGTATCCACGCGGGCCGACGCCGGAGTTCAGCGCCAGGAACACGGAACTCTCGGGGATCTCGAGGACGCGGCCGCGCCAGGTCGAGAGATCCGAGAGCAACGCGGCCGGACCTCCTGCAACCAGCTCGCCGTCGACCGAGAGGACTGCGTCGCTCGTGACAGGCAGCGGAATGCGTTCCAGCTCCAGAGTCACGTCCCCGAAGCCGCTCGGTAGCGGGAAACCGTGAAGACGAACCCGATCCACGTCGGTGAGATCCGCCAGAGCGACCTCATCCAGCAATACGGAGATGCCCGGAAGACCATCCTGTACCGCGAGGAGTGCACGTTGCGCGGTGGAGGGCAGCTCGGACCTGCGCACGAAGGGTGCGCCCAGATCCACGAAGTCCGACGGCGGCTCGAGGCTCGCTGTGGATTGCATTCCTGCGGCCAAGGAAGCGGCTTCGACCTCGACCTTGAAGTCGGTCTCGTCCGCGCCGACGAGGAGCGGCTGACCCAGTTGCATCGGCAGCCCTCCCGTGTTGGAGACGATCAGGATGCTGCCCTGATTCGGACCAGCGTTGTTGTTGCTCGAACCCAACTGCAGCGTCTCACCGCCACCGGCATGGGTCGTCTCGGTGCCCGTGGGTCCGCTCGTCGCCGTCATCAAGGGCGAGGGCATCGACTCGCCGTCCGAGATGTTCACGACATGACGGGTCGGGCCGCTGAGTTCGAGGTCGGCCAACCCGGCACCCGTCAAGTGAACGGCGAAGAACTCCGAACTCTCGAAGTCGCCGTCGTCCAGGACCTGCACGTTCACGACCTGCTGGGCGCCGTTCGCGGTGCCCGCGGGGAACTGCACCGGAGTCGGAGCGATGGCGACGTAGTCCACGCCGGACTCGGCGTTCCCCGTTTGGTCGTCCACCAGAAGCGTGTCCACGTCGAATCCAAGGGTTGCTCCCGGCGGCAAGCTGAGCGTCACCGTGACGGGATAGACCGAGGACGACTCATCGGGCGTCAACGTGGCAGCGCTCGTGAACGAGAGCGAGGCGGTGTCCTCGTCCACGATCTCGACCGTGGATTGCTGGATCCCGACGATCACGGCTCCAGACGCATCCCTGAGTCCGAATCGAACCGTCTCGCTCGCGCCCTCCGCAACGGTGTCCGCCAAGAGCGCGAAGTGCAGAACCACCGTGTCGCCGCTGACCGATCCCACGGGGAACGTGACCGCAACGGGATCGAACGTGGCGTAGTCGACGCCCACGTTCGCGGAACCGCTTCCCAGGTCGTGGACCTCCACGTGGATTTCCTTGGTCGTCGCAGGAAGTTGGGTGATGAGCCCCACGGTGACGGTGCCATCCCCACCCGATTCCGGCGACGTGGATGCGCTCGAGGTGAACGAGACCGTCGATTCGTACTCGGTAAGGGCGACCCCACTCCCACCACCGCTGCATCCAAGTACGAGCGGACCCAACGCCATGCCGACGAAGGCAGCGTGACGCGCTCTGGTGCCCTTGGCCCTCGACCTTGTTTCCGATCCCCTTCGAAGATCGCCCCTCAGCACACGGCTGACCTCACTCCGCCCTGAAACACCCATTCTCAACCCTTTCCCCTCACACAACGCAACCGAGTCGTCCCCGCCGACCCCTTTGAGATCGGCCTCCTCTTGGGCCCGGCTGGAGAACCAAGTCGAGAGTTCCGCAGCGCTCTCATTGCGCGTCAATTCCGTCCCGGCATGGAGCATCGTCGAGCAACCGCACAGACGCCATGTGAGTCGTTGCCGCAAGGTCTGCGCGTGATCCATCCTTGGAGCGATCGAGGAACGCGGGACGCCGTTGTGCCAATGCAAACGCTCGACTCCTAGGATGGAAGGGGCACGTTGCGTCCTTCCATTTCGGCCCCGGTCGCGCGATCCAGAATCGATTCCATGGCACCCCCCGCCCATCGCAACCCCACGCTAATTCCTTGAGACGCAGACGACTGGCCAAGCGGATCCTCGTCGCTCTCGCGGCGTCCCTCCTGACGTTCGTCCTGGCTGAGTTCGGCTATCGAGTCTTCGCCGGCGGGCACGACCCGTCGCAGTTCCGTCGAGACGTGGAGGGCAGCATGAATCGGCTCAAGGCCTTCACTCCGCTCGGAGCTGGGGCCCAGAGTCCGGACAGTGGCAAGTTGCTGCATCCCTACTACGGCGCCGAGATCAGCCACGACACGGGCGGGGTGTTGGAGTACTTCCGCGAGCTCGCACCGGACGACGACACGATCGAGATCGTCATCCTCGGAGGGTCCGCCGCGGCGGCGTGGGCCATCGGTGCCGAGGTTGCACTGAAGGAACAACTCGAGCCCATGCCCGAGTTCGCGGGCCGGGACGTGCAGCTGCTGTCGTTCGCACACGCCGCGTACAAGCAACCGCAACAACTGAACCGCCTGGCCTACCTGTTCGGACTTGGCGCACGACCCGAAATCGTGATCAACCTGGACGGCTTCAACGACCTGGCGAATGGATATCAGAACGGGCGCTCGGGCATTCACCCGACGTACCCCGCTGCGCCGGTGTGGGCCAGCATCCTGTGGGCTCGCAACACGCTTGACGACGATCTGTACGAGGACATGCTCGAGCTGCAGCTGCTGAAGCGCGCAGCACGGGACATCTTCGATTCGGCGGACCGCCTGCGACTTTGGAAGTCGAAGCTGCTCTCGCTCTGGGTGCGTTCACGGATCGAGCGTCTGGGAGCGGAACGAAGCACCTTGGGGAAGCACCTCCAGGATCGCGCACGGGCGCGCGACGTGACCAACCCGAAGAACGAGAGCCGTGTCCGGGAGGAGCGGGGTGCGCCCTTCGTCAAGGAGGACGCGGCGATCATCGAGCTCTCTGCGAACATGTGGCAGCAGTGCTCGACCTCGATCCATTCCATGTGCAGCGTGCGGGGCATTTACTACCTGCATGCCATGCAGCCTTCGCTGGCGGACGCCGGTTCGAAGCCGATGACCCAGCGAGAGACCGCCGCCCTCGAAGCTGGCGGTCGACATTGGAAAGTGGGCGTGACCCTCGGGTACGCGGCCGCACGCGCTCGCTTCGACGCCATCCAAGACGCGGGCGTTCACTTCCTGGATCTGACAGGGCTCTTCCGCGACGAGACGCGTGACATCTTCGTCGACCCGGTTCACTTCAACCGCATCGGATCGAACGCGATCTCCGCAGCGGTCTCCGAACGCATTCGTAGGGACTTGGCGGGCGCTCCTCTGGGCCGCTAGCGTCCTGGATCTGAGGTTCTGGGGTACAGCCTTCGTTGTCATGAGTTGCCGGCTCCAGACTCCGGTCACGTACTCGGGCGAAGGCTTGCTGTGAATGGGTACGACGCGTGGGACGGCAGTGCCTGCTCGTGAGCGACCCGGGTCGAGGTCACGATCCGGACTCACACGCCGCGGGCGGCCAGGAGAAGCGGGTGGGCAAGTCGTGACATGAAAGGCACACTTGGGATCAGGGCTGCGCGCGCTCGACCCTTGCCTCAAGTCCGCGCCGCGAAGCATGAATCATCGTCGCGACGCCCTCCCTCCCCGATCTACCGACCGCTCCCCCGTGCTTGCATCCCGCCCACTTTCCTGCGCAGCCCTCGCGCTGATGGTTGCCTGTGGCGAAGGCGAGACCACCACCACCCAGAGAACGCCGCGGTTCGCGATGACCGAAGTCGCCGGCCAGTCCGGACTCGTGTTCACGCCGATCTCCGGGGGCACGCCGACGAGCCAACTGCTCGAGGTCAAGAGCGGTGGCCTGGCGTTGATCGACCACGACGGCGACGGGGACCTGGACGTCTTCGTGCCGAACGGTGCGACGCTGGATGCACCGATGGAGGGTCCGGGCGCGCGCCTGTTCGAGAACCTCGGGGGCCTGAAGTTCCGGGATGCGACCGCGGCCGCCGGCCTCGAGCTGCGGCGTTGGGGCATGGGCTGCGCCGTCGGTGACGTCGATGGTGACGGCTGCGACGACCTGTTCGTGGCGTGCTTCGGGCGCAACGCCCTGTTCCGCAGCCGGGCGGACGGCACGCTCCAGGACATCAGCGATGCAGCCGGCCTGACGCGCGAGGATTGGAGCACGTCGGCCGCGTTCGGCGACCTGGACGGGGATGGGGACCTCGACCTGTACGTGACCAACTACGTCGAGTTCGATCCTGCCGCACCGCCGTCGCCCATGAACTTCCGTGGAGCACGGGTGTTCGGCGGACCGATGGGACTGCCCGGAGTCGGCGATCGCGTCCACGAGAACCTCGGCGACGGTCGGTTCCGCGACGTCACCGCGGCCTGGGGCTTCGACGCGGTCGAGCCTTCGTTCGGACTGGGCGTCGTCGTGCTCGACCTCGACGGAGATGCGCGCGCCGAGGTTCTGGTGGGCAACGACTCGCAGCCCAACTTCCTGTTCCAGCGCGGGGACGACGGCCGCTTCCGGGACGTCGGTCTGGACAGCGGGTTGGCCCTCGACGAGAACGGCTGGGGACAGGCCACGATGGGCATCGCCATCGGCGACGTGAACGGCGACGGCCGGCCCGACGTGTTCTCATCCAACTTCATGTCCGACCACGACACGCTGCACGTGAACCTCGGAGGACTGCGCTTCGACGACCACTCGCGTCGCAGCGGATTGGCGCTCGCGACCACGCCCTTCCTCGGTTGGGGCTGTGCGTTCGTCGACCTGGACCAGGAGGGCACCGAGGAACTGCTCGTCTTCCACGGCCACGTCTACCCCGAGACGATCACGGATCCCATGGGTTGGCGACGCGATCAGGAACCGCAACTCTTCGAGCGCGTGGATCAGCGTTGGGTCCAGGTGCCGCCCGAGGACGGCGGCGCATGGCTGTCCAATGCGCATCGCGATCGTGGCGCTGCGTTCGGCGACCTCGACGGCGACGGCGACCTCGACGTCGTTGTCCACGAACTCGCCGGCCCGGTGCGACTCCTGCGCAACGATGCGGCCGTCGGGTCTTGGCTTCGGGTCGGCCTGCGCGACGAGCGCTCGGGCATCGGCAACCGGCGCGGACTCGGTGCGCAGGTGACAGTGTCTTGGGGCACCGAGACACGTCATCGCTGGATCGCGAGCGGTACGTCCTATCAATCGGCCTCGGCCATGGAGGCCCACTTCGGCCTCGGTCAGGATCCCGGTCCATTGCAGGTCGACGTTCGCTGGCCCGACGGGCACGTGCAGACCTTGGACGCTGTGGCCGCGGACCAGGTCCTCGAGGTGGTGCGCAAGTGAGTCGCTCAGCAGTGGCACTCATCGTGGTTGGTGCGTGCGCATTGAGCATCGGCTGCTCCGACGACTCAACGCCGAACCCGGCTCCGGTTGTGCAAACGGTCGTCCGGAATTCGGTCGCGCGCATACACGCTGCCCTTCCGAAGTACCGAGGCGTTCCGTTTCCGACGGACACCTCGCCCGCGCTCGCCGGTCCGCGCAAGTCGATCCAGGATGGGCACGCCGACAAGGCGCTGAGCGAGCTCGAGGCCCTCGCGCCCAAGGACACGACGGGCGAGGCGGCGTTCCTGATGGGTTGGCTGCACCACGAGAAGCAGCGTTTCGCGCTGGCGCTTCCGTACTTCGAGGCCGCATTGGAATCAGGACCGAGGTATCGCAATGCGCATTACGCATTCTTCTATTACGGGCGCTGTCTCCAGGAGACGGGCGACCTGACGGGAGCGCGCGCTGCCTACGAAGCCTCCAACGAACTGCTCCCCGACCAGGCCGCGGGGATCTTTCGCCTGGCGTTGCTCGACATGGAAGCCGGCGACCTGGAGCTGTGCGAGAGCCGCGCCCGCGCCGCACTCGAGCTATTCGAACGACCGCGCGACGTGGCCAAGACCCACGCGCTGTTGGCCGATATCCACCTTGCTCGCGACGAGCCGGAGCTGGCACGCGACGCATTGGTCCTTTGCGTCGAGACGTTTCCGCATTACGAAGTCTTCTACCGACTCTCGCGCCTCTCCGCGCGATTGGGCGAGGACGAGGACGCAGCCAGGTACCTCGAGCAACACCGCATCTGGCGCGCGCGCGCAGGTCGTTGAGACTCCGGCGCCCCACCCCGACTCCGTGATGGACTCCCGCACGGAAACCCACGACTTCCGATGGTCCCGAACACGCAACTCGAACGCTCCAAGAACCGATCCGCATTGCACGAGGCTCGTACTCGATTGCGTGGTCACCGGCTCTACCGCGTCATCCGCACGCCGAAGGCCTTGAGGACGTTCGTCGAGCATCACGTCATCTGCGTGCTCGACTTCATGTCCCTGGTCAAGAGCCTCCAGTTCGACCTGACCTGCACCACGGTGCCGTGGACTCCGGTCCAGGACCCGGACGCGGCGCGCTTGATCCAGAGCATCGTCCTCGACGAGGAAACGGATGTCCGCTCGGACGGCCGGGTCCAGAGTCACTTCGAGTGGTACTGCGAGGCGATGGAAGAACTGGGAGCCGACCTGGGCCCTATCCGCGAGCTCGTCGACGAGTTGAGACGAGGTCGTTCCCTCGCGGATGCACTGGATGCGTCCCGACTCCCCGCAGCGGCCCGCGCCTTCGGCCGATCGACGGCCAGCTTCCTGCCGCGCGACACGCATGTTCGCGCCGCCGTGTTCCTGTACGGCCGCGAAGAAGTGATCCCCGAGATGTTCCTGCCCATCGTCGACGGGATGGAGAACGGCGGCGTCGGTTGCGAAGCGTTGCGGAGCTACCTCGTACGTCACGTGGAGATCGACGGCGGAACCCATGGCCCGCTCGCCGAAGGCCTGCTCGATCGTTTGTGCCAACGCAACGCCGCCTTCCGCGAGGAGGCCGAGGTCGCTGCTCTGGAAGCCCTCGAAGCGCGCGTGCAGTTGTGGGACGCGATCGCACAAGCATGCGAGGCTGACGACGTCGTCCAGGACCGAGTCTCCTGACGGGACACCCCCGTGTCGGCGTCGGAGTGATCACGGCTCCGCCGCATTCCGAACCGACTCGGCTCTTCGAACGATCGCGCTACGACTCGACCGCGACCCGCGCACTCGGACCGCGCAGCGGGCGCAACACTCCGATCCACGCGGGACCCAGCACCAGCGTCCCGACGTTCACGCCGAGCACCATCTGATAGCCGAATTCGGTCATGATCCCGAGCTCCTTGCCGACCGCGGCCAGCACGAAGCTGAACTCGCCGACCTGCTGGTCGATGAGCCAGGGTTGGAACGGGACGCGTTAGCCTTGCGTGTCGAGTCGCTTTCGCACTGCGAGGTCTTCAACGACCGTCGCCGCTCTCTTGGCGACTGTGCGTGGACGAGGACGCTGCTAGCGGACCTGCTGGACGTACACGACCACGCCGCCGTCCAGTTTGAAGTCTTGACCGCCTCCCTCGCTAGCGACAGCAATCATTGCCGGTCGCCCATCACCGAAGTTCCATCCTGCAACTTCATATCCGAAGTACTGCGACTTCGAGCTGACTTCAAACAGGAACTGCTCATTGGATATATCCATTCCACGAACGAATCCCGAGTCGTCCGAGAAGCCTCCGAACACCAAGTCAGCTCCCACGCCATCACCCCATCCCGCAAGCGGTGTGACGGTCCACAATTGGCCATCCTGCGCCATGGGCTCCTGAATTCGCAGCTTCACTTGCCCAGTCATGCCATCGTCAAAGATGGCTACGAACTCATTCGCATGCTGCTGAGACCGGCATTGATCACCGAGAGCATCGAGGGAGATGAGCGTAGTCACGACGCGATCCTTGAACCCGTCGCCATCGACGTCGACCGCGAGGTCACGGCAAGTGTTGGGACCCCACGCGCTACGGCGTGCGAATCGCATGAGGATCATTCCTGACTCACGTGAAACGACAACCCATGCACCTCCACGCTCTTCAACAATGAAGTCCGGGTCGCCGCCAGCATCGAGGTCACCCGTTTCGGAAACGACGTGCCAGCCGACATCGCACATGTGAGACCCGTCCGCCCCGCTCAGGACACGGGTGAATGGCGCGAGGGACGGTCCCGACCAGTAGCCAACATCCGGAACCTGATCTCCGTTCCAGTCTCCGATCTCCCGTGCAAATCCCTGACGACCGGAACCCGGAAGCGACTCGAGTGCGAGTCCATTGCGTCCATCATGGAGAACCAACTCCCAGGACAGTGGTTCAAACCCGCGGTGATGCACCAAGATGTCTGAGGTCCCATCTCCAGTCCAGTCCGCCACCACGAGGGTTTGGCTATCGACGAACTGTCCGTACGGGGATTCGAACACGCGCCAAAGCAGGTACCCCTCAGCACCGGACACGACGGCGAGTGCCCCACTCCTTTCGTCCAGGTCCCACGCGTCGAATGCGCCACAAACGACAAGATCAGGGAATCCGTCTTCATCGAGGTCGGGTATCCAACTGCAAGTTCGGACGAACCCATCAACACCCAAGCCCTTTGAGCTGTGAACAAGAATTGGCTCCCCACTTCCGCCACTTAGTGATCCGGCGGCAAGAGACAGAAACGTCACCGCAAACTTCAGGAAGTGGCACATCCCAGGAACAACACTCCTGTGGCGGGAGGGTTTCGACGGATCGCCCGGAACGACCACGGGCCGTCACGACTCGACCGCAACCCGTGCACTCGGGCCACGCAGCGGGCGCAACACTCCGATCCACGCAGGACCCAACACCAACGTCCCGACGATCACGCCGAGCACCATCTGATAGCCAAACTCGGTCATGATCCCGAGCTCCTTGCCGACCGCAGCCAGTACGAAGCTGAATTCACCGACCTGCGAGAGCAACGCGCCGATGTAGATGCTGGTGCGCCAGCTCCGACCGAGCGCCTTCATCGTCGATGCGTTGATCAACGTGTTCATGAGGAACGCGAGCAGCACGAGCGCCGTGACGGGCAGCCAGTTGTCCAGCAGGAACGAGGGATCGACCAGCATCCCGACCGAGGCGAAGAAGGTCGCGACGAACAGGACGCGGTAGGGCTCGAGGTTGCGATGGATCCATTCGGTCTCCTTCGCCGAGGCCACGACCAGGCCCGCGACGAAGGCGCCGAGCGCGGTCGAGAGTCCGCAGACGCCCGTGAGCCAGGCGAACAGGAAGCACAGAAGAAGTGCGCCGAAGAGTTGCAGCTCGTGGTCGCTGCGCAGGAGCTCGCCGAAGGGCAGCCGAATCGTCTTCTTGCGTACGAGGGTCGCGACCAGCAGGACGACGCCGAGGCTGCCGACGACCTGGAGCGCCAGCAGCGATGCGGACGGCGTGGATCCGCCGAGCAGGCCGAGCACGATCAACATCGGGGCGAGCAGGACGTCCTGGACCAGCAGGATTCCGATGGCCTCCTGGCCGGCTTCGGTGCCCATCTCCTTCCACTGGCGCAACATCGTGACGACGAGAGCGGTGCTGCTGAGGCTGATCGCGAACCCCAGCAGGACGATGCGTGCCCAGGACCATTCGAACCACCAACCCATCGCAGCGACGGCGGTGACGCTGAAGACCACCTGCAAGATCGTGCCGATGACCGACACTCGCCAGCCCGTCACCAACCGGGTCAGGTCGACCTCCATCCCCACGAAGAACAGGAGCAGGATGACGCCGAACTCGCCCACCAGCGCCACGGCATCCCCCTCGAACAGATTCAACCCCGCGGGACCCAGGATGACGCCGACGATCAAGTAGGCGATGACGTGCGGCTGTCCAAAGTGCCGAACGACGGCTCCGACCAGCAGGACGACGAAGATCGACGCCACCAACGCGGGCAGGAGAGGGTGCATGTGCATGGCGGTCCGTCTGGAAGAGAAATCTGACCCGTGCGGCGATCGGGGACGCGACGTGCCGTCCTAGCTCGCCGTCACGACGGGACGGTAGCACAGGAACGACCGCCGAGATCCAGCGTGGACGCCGGACCCGTTCGGGTTCGGCATCCAGATGAGTCTCAGGCCTGCTTGGCCTTGCGGGCTTCGAGCGCGGCCCGGCGCAGGTCCCAACTCTTGGCGATGGGTCCCACGAAGCAGAGCGCGAACAACGCCGGCGCGACCGCGAACGACTGGAGCCACGTCACATCACGGTCCAGGCCGAACCGGATCGAGTGCTCGACAGCCGCGATCAGGACCGCGACGAAGATCCGTCCGCGGAACGATCGAACGACCGTGGGCGGGTCCGTGATCATGAAGAACACGAACAGCTGATACATCGGTCCGGTGATCGGTCCGATCTCGGTCCAGAACCGGGTTTCGGACGAGATTCCAGCTCGCAGCGCCGAGAACGCGAAGTAGGCGACGACATAGGACAGGGTCACGTGCAGCAATCGCGCGCGATGGATGACGATGAGACCCACGCTCCAGATCACCAGGTTCGCCACCGCGTTGTTGCCCCACTCGTGCGTCAACTTGGTCAACACCGGCGCGGCGGTCACCAGCAGCACGCAGATCGAGAAGTTGGTCGGGTTCCACAGGTGCCGACCGCGATAGCGAAGCACGTACTTGGAGGCGATCGCCAGGAATCCACCCAGCGCGAACGGCCAGAGCAGTCCGTGGGCGGGCTTGAGCAACAGACTGAGGCTGATGCCCGAGATGTAGGGCGAGAGATACGACTTGGGCAGCGAGCCCAGCACGAACCAGCTCAGCACCAGCTCGGTCGCCATGCACGAGCCGAGCGAGACGAACAGTCGGTCGTACCCGCCCAGTCCTCCGTACACCCATTCCGCGACCACCAGGATCAACGTGTTGAGGAAGGTGACGAGGTGCTTGGCGTTCAGCCCGCCGTAGGCCTTGCGCAGCTTGGCGAGGGCGCTGTCCGGCGCATCCGTTCGAGCCTGATCGGTGAGACTCATGAGGTGGGCTCCTGGATGACGTGATAGCGACCGGGCTGGAGCGCCTCGGGTTCGATCTCGGTGGTCCGGCCCGAGGGCCAGCGGATCTCGACCTTCGTCGGCGCGCCGTGCTCGCCCAAGCCGAAGTGGAGACGCGGGTCGGTCTGGCTGCAGAAGCCGCAGCCCGCCGTGACGACCTGGACCTGGGTCTGGTCGCCGAAGTGCGCCACGACGTGGGCGCCGATGGCATCGGGGTTCCCCACGCTGCCCTTCAGCTTCCAACCGATCCACTTGTCGTCCACGGGCCGCTGGTTGCGATACACGAGCAACGGGCCCTCCTGGTTCGCCACCACGGCGTCCAGCGTTCCGTCGTTGAAGAGGTCCGCCAGCACGACGGCGCGACCATCGAGTCGATCCGTGATCCCGACCTTCTCGCCGACCTCGACCATGTAGCGGCGCCGACGACCTTGCGTCAGCAGCACGCGACTGCGCTGGAAGCCGGAGAGGCTCTTGTCTTCGAACGGAGGCCAGTTGGCGGCGTCCTCGAGCAGACGACCCGTCGCGCCTCCGACCTTGTCCATCTGGTACCAGTAACTGCGGTCGGGGTTCGCCGAGCGGAAGCCGTTGACCACCATCAGGTCCTGGTCGCCATCGTTGTCCAGGTCGCCGAAGTCCGCGCCCCAGGCCCAGCCGCAGTCCTGGGCAGCGTGGGTCCCGAGACAGAGGTTGTCGAGGCGGTGCTCCTCGGGAAGCTGGCTGACCCGCAGGTTGTTCCCCTGGAAGAGCCATCCGCTCTCGGAGACGTTCGTGACGAACACGGCCAGGTCGCCGTTGTTCGTGACGTCCCCGACGGCGACGCACATGCCGCTCTTGGACTTGAGGTCGAGGCCCAGCCCTTCGGCCGCCACGAAGGACTTGCCGCCCTGGTTCAGGAACAACTCCTCGGCGCCGTAATCGTTCGCCAGGTAGAGGTCCGGCCAGCCATCGCGATTGAAGTCCGCGGAGGCCGAACCGTAGGTCCAGCGACCTCCGCCGATGCCGGTCTCGTCGCTGACGTCGGCGAAGCGCAACACGCCGTCCGCATCCGGTCCCAAACCGCGGAACAGGAAGTTGCGCCCGCCGTTGTAGGCGAACTCACCGTCCTCGTGCAGGACCTTCGTGCTCTCCACGTTCCACAGGTTCGTGGTCTCGCGGTAGTAGCCCCCCTGGAACAGGTCCAACCAACCGTCCTTGTCGAAGTCGAACCAGATCGCCGTGGCGCAGTTCATCCAGTGGTCCAGACCCGCGTCCGCGGTCACGTCGACGAAACGTCCGTCCGCGCCCTGCAAGAACAACTGCGAACGGCCCCACTTGTAGACGAAGACGTCCTGGTCCCCGTCCTGGTCGACGTCGGCCCAGATGGATCCGTGACTGACGCCCACACCTGCGCGGTTCAAGTCGGCCAGGCCCACGGAGGACGCCACGTCCTCGAACGTCCCGTCGCCGAGGTTGCGGAACAGTCCGTTGCCGGCACCGTCGCCCATGGTGGTGGTGTAGAGATCGAGCCAGCCGTCGTCGTCGAAGTCGACCGCGGACACCGAGGCTCCGGTCCCCACGATCTGTGGGTGGATGTGCGCCAAGGACGGATCGATGGTCGTCGTGGCGTGCACGAAGTCGATGCCGATCTCGCGGGCCACTTCCTCGAAGGCCAGGCCCTCCATCGAGGCGGGTTCCGGGGAGTCGGAGGATGCGTGGCTGAGCCACCAGGACACCACGATCGTTCCAAGAAACGATGCGCGCACGACCCACATGCGCCACGCAGCGGGAGGTTGGGGAGGCTGATTCTGAGACATGCAAGGACGAGAGCTGGGTGACCTACGTCACGGGAGATGTGACGTGAGGACCCCTTCCCGAAATCGGATGGAGGAAGGCGAGAGTTGGAGCCCGGGTCGACATCACCATCGTAACGGAAGGGCGATCCGGGCGACCGGAGGACGACGTCGGGTTGCCCAGAAGAAGACGGGACCCCGAAGAATCAGCCCCACGTTCCGTCGGGAACCCTTCGCGCAGGGCAGCGGTCGAGCTTCCGACTTGGATGCGGTGAACAGCTCGCCCGAGGGTGGACACGACCTCGTTCCGGCCTCCGAATAGACCCCGAGACCGCCGGGCGCTTGCGCGTCACGACGGCCTCGGAGAAGTGCGTCACGGATGTTCGAAAAGTGCCGGAAACCGTCCGTATCGGTTGATATCTGGCCGAACGGCGCCGTTTTAGGTGCGCGCCAGAGAGCAAACAAGCAGAAACGCCCGGATTTCGGCCCTATTCGCCGGATTCCGCCTGGGGTGCGTCAGGAACGCCGTCGAAACCCAGGATTCCCGCCCGATTTCGGGTGGATTCAGGAGGGCGGTTCGAGGTAACGCCGACCACGCAGCGATTCAGGCAGGCAGGTCATCTCGTCGCGCGCTGCCGGATCGTCGTGCGCGTAGCGATAGCCCTCGCCGTAACCCGCCTCGCGCATCAGGGCCGTCGTCGCGTTGCGCAGGTGTTTGGGCACGGGTTCGGCCGCGGTGTTCTGGACGTCCTGTTGGGCCGCTGCGAGTCCGGTCTCCAGTGCGTTGCTCTTCTTGGTGCGCGCCAGGTAGACGGCGGCTTGCACGAGCGCGAGCTTGCCCTCGGGATAGCCCAACTGCCGGAAGGCCTCCGACGAATCGAGCGCGATGCGCAACGCGAACGGGTCGGCCAATCCGACGTCCTCGCTGGCGATGCGCACGAGTCGGCGCGCGATGTACATGCCGTCCTCGCCGGCCTCCATCATGCGCGTCACCCAGTACAGCGCCGCGTTCTCGTCGCTGTTGCGAATCGACTTCTGCAACGCCGACGCCAGGTTGTAGTGCTGCTCGCCCGACTTGTCGTACAGGACCAACTTGCGCTGCAGTGCTTCCTCGAGTTGATCGCCGTTCAACGCGCCCGAAGGCCCGGCCAACGTCGACGCGGTCTCCAGCACGGTCAAGGCGCGGCGCGCGTCGCCGTCGGTCGCGTGCGCGATGCGCAACAACAGGTCGTCGTCGGCCTGGACCGATCCGTTCAACCCGGCTTCCGCATCGATCGCGCGACGCAGCACGCGCACGATGTCGTCCGGCGTCAGGGGCTCGAGCAGCACGGCTCGACAGCGCGACAAGAGCGCGCCGTTGATCTCGAACGACGGGTTCTCGGTCGTCGCACCGATCAGCAGGATGTCACCACGCTCCACGTGCGGCAGGAACGCGTCCTGTTGCGCCTTGTTGAAACGGTGGATCTCATCCACGAACAACAGGGTGCGCCGACCACCGCGCTCGATGCGCTGACGGGCCTCGGCCATGACCCCGCGCACCTCCTTGATCCCCGAAAGGACGGCGCTGAAGGGCACGAACACCAGGTCTCCGCGCGCAGCGATCAGCCGCGCCAGGGTCGTCTTGCCGACGCCTGGGGGGCCCCAGAGGATCAGGCTCTGGCCCAGACCGTCGTCCAGGATGCCGCGCAGCAGCTTGCCGTCGCCCAGAAGATGTCGTTGTCCGACGTAGTCCTCGAGCGTGCGCGGACGCAGTCGATCGGCGAGCGGCGCGCCGTCGGGCGGCGGAGCCAGCGGGTCCTCGCCCGCCACCAGCGCATCCTCACCGAACAGGTTCATGCGTTGCGCCCTGTGGCGAAGAGCAACAGCGCGGCGGCGACCGTGACGTTCAGGGACTCGACACCGCCGGCCATTGGAATCGTGACCGGTTCGAAGTCGGCGCACACGCTGGGCGGTTCGGCGGTTTCGCCCGTCACCCACAACGCGACGTCGCCCGACCAATCGAACGACGTGTGCGAGGCTCCACCGCGGGTCGCGGCGGTCACCGACCTCCAGCCCTTGGCCTTCAGGGCGGCAGCCAGGTCGTTCGCGTTCAAACCGAACGCGATGGGCAAGCGCAGCAGACTGCCCATCGAGCCGCGCATGGCCTTGGGGTTCCACGGGCTCGTGCCACCTTCGACGCACAGGATCGCGCTGGCACCCGCGGCCTCCGCGGCGCGCGCGAGGGCACCGAGGTTGCCAGGATCCGAGACTCCGGCGACGACGAGCACGAGGTTCTTCCCGGTCGTCTCGAGCTGTGCGGGACCTGCGGACGCCGGCACCGTGGTCACAGCGACGATCCCGGGCGACGTCGTCAGCGAGGTCAGGCGCTCCAGCAGCCCGGGCTCGACCAGGCGCACCTGGGCCGCGGACTGCCCCAACCCTTCGGCGCGCTCCGCCCGGTCGGCGGCGACCAGGATCAGCTCGACCGCATGGCCGGCGCTCATGGCGTCGTCGATCAAGCGGTCGCCCTCGAGCACCAGGGCGCCGACCTCCTTGCCGGCCAGGATCGCCCCGACCCGTTTCAGCGCGGGGTTCTGCTTGGAGCGGATGATCTCGGGGTCGAGCGGCATGGAGTTCGTCGGGAAGCGGGATACGGCGCGCTCCCTCGTGGAGGCGATGCCCTAACAT
>JAJDEX010000484.1 GCA_029259575.1 Planctomycetota bacterium
CGGCGGCGCGCATCCCTGCGTATCCCCCCGCCCAGCCATGAGTTTCTGCCGATCTCTGCCGGGCGCGCTCGTCTCCCTCGTGGTTCTGTCCACGTCGATGACCGCGTGCCTCACCCCCGAGGAATACCTCGCCCAAGCCGACGAGCAGTCGTACGCCCTGATCGACGCGCGGCGCGCCGCACTGTTCGAGGAAGGCGGAGGGTTCACCATCGAACCGCCGGCCGACAGCTTGCGCCAGCGCATCTTGCGCGGCGAGTGGGACGGGTCGCGGGAACTGGACCTGCTCGAGTGCCTGGACATCGCAGCCGAGAACAGCCGTGAGTATCAATCGCGCAAGGAGAGTCTGTATCTCTCCGCGCTCGACCTGACGCTCGCCCGTTGGCGCTTGTCGAACCAACCGTTCGCCACGTTGGGCGCCGGTGCGGACGGGACCCCCGGTTCCGCCAGCGATCGCAACGTCGATGCGGATGCGGGGTTGACCCGCGTCCTAGGTTCGGGCGCGAGCATCGTGACCAGCATCGGATCCAGCTTGTTCCGCGTGGTGACGACGGGGGACGGTTGGGACGTGGTGTCGAACTTCAATCTCTCGATCACCCAGCCGCTGATGCGCGGTGCCGGCCGCAAGATCACCCTCGAGCCGTTGACCCAGGCCGAGCGCAATCTGGTCTACCAAGCACGTGACTTCGAGCGCTTCCGCCGCACGTACGCCGTGCAGGTCGCCACCCAGGTGTATCGACTCCTGCTGGCGCTCGACGTGCTCGACAACCAGATCCGGAACTACGAGAACCTCGCCGAGCTGCGCGAACGCAACGATGCCTACGCGGACGCCGGTCGCATGTCGCGTATCGAAGCCGACCAGGCGCGCCAGGACGAGCTGCGCTCCGAGCTCGACCTGGTCGCTCAGCGAGCTGCGCTCGCGCGGCAGTTCGACAACTTCAAACTGTTCTTGGGACTGCCGATCGACGCGGATCTGAGCCTCGACCGCTCCGTGTACGACCGCATCGTCACCGAGGACGACGTGCTCGAGAACATCGATCTGATGCGTGCCGTCGAGATCGCGCTGCTCGAGCGCCTGGACTTCCGCACGACCGTCGATCAGTTCGAGGACAGCCGGCGGCGCGTCGGGATCAGTCGCGATGCCGTGCGTGCGGGCCTGGGGCTCGATGCCAGCGTCGGATCCAGCACGGTGGACTCGGGAGGCACGAACTTCGACGCGACCGGGACGACCTGGTCGGCGGGACTGAACTTCGACCTGCCGGTCAACCGGATCCCCGAGCGCAACGCCTACCGCTCCAGCCTGATCACGCTGCAGGTCGCGCGACGCAACGTCGAGCAGGACTCCGATCAGATCGAGGCCAACGTACGGGACGCCGTCCGCGTCTCGGTGAACGCCAGACGCAGCTACGAGATCCAACTCGGAGCCACCCAGCTGGCGGAGCGCCGCGTCGAGAGCTCACGCTTGAACCTGGAAGGTGGCGAGGCCAGTACCCGGGACGTGCTGGAGTCCGAAGAGGCTCTGCGGAATGCGCGCAACAGCAAGACCACGGCGCTGATCAACTACACCCTCGCACGACTCGACCTCTACCTCGAACTGGAGGCCCTGCGCGTGAGCGAGACGGGCATCGGATTCGAGCCGGATCTACTTGAACGCGTGCGGAGCGCGCAGTGACCATGGCCAAGAAGAAACGCAGCAGCCTCATTCCCGTCATTCTCATCGTGCTTCTCGTGGGGGCCGGGTTCGGCGCGAAGCGCATGGGGATGTTCGCCAACGAAGAGGGCAACACGCTCGAGGGCGTCAACGTGCAGCGCGGAGACCTGCGCATCAGCGAGCCTGTCACGGGCAACCTGGAAGCGCGCAACTCGATCAAACTGCGCAGCGAGCTGGAGCGTGAGACGACGATCCTGTTCCTGGTCGAGGAAGGCGAGATGGTCGAATCCGGTGCCCTGGTGTGCGAGCTCGACGTCGCCGAGATGATCGATCGCCAGGTCGATCAGGAGGGCGAGGTCAACGATGCCCAGGCCGCGCTGACCAAGGCCGTCGAGGCGTACGCCATCCAGGAGATCCAGAACTTGACCGACGAGGCCGAGGCCGCGTTGCGCCAGCGCTTCGCCGAGATGGACCTCGAGAAGTACCAGGTCGAGGACGGGGAATGGACCAACGAGCTCGCTCTGGCCGAAGAGTCCATCGCGCTCGCGCGCGAGGAGCTGGCCAAGGCCGAGAAGGAGTACACCTTCACCGAGACGCTCGTGTCCAAGGACTTCGCGCCTGTCAAGGACCTCGAGGATGCGTCGCTGACCAAGCAGAGCGCGACCATCAAGCTGGCGCGCGCGGAGCGTGACAAGCGCCTGAAGCAACAGTACGAACACGTGCGCCGACTCGAGGAACTCCAGGAAGCCGTCGAGACCGCCAAGCGCGAGGTCGTGAAGACCGAGAAGCAGGCCAAGGCCCGACTCGCGGATCTCGAAGCCGGTCGCACCTCGGCCCAGAGCCGACTGACCCGGGAACAGGAGAAGCTGGTCAAGCTCATCGATCAGATCAGCAAGGGCAAGATCTACGCGCCCGAGGCCGGCATGGTCGTCTACGCCCGGCAGAAGAGTCGCTGGGGCAACGGCGATCCGATGGACGAGGGCGTCTCGGTGCGCGAGCGCCAGGACATCATCACCATCCCGCGTCCCGGTGGCATGGTCGCGGAAGCCTCCTTGCACGAAACGAGCTTGCGCAAGGTCCGACCGGGCCAGCGCTGCAACGTGCGCGTCGATGCGCTGCCCGGCCAGGTGTTCGAGGGCGAGGTGACCCATGTCGCCGTGCTGCCGGACTCGAACGGCTGGATGTCGGACCCGAACCAGCGCACGTACAAGTCCGAGATCACGATGGTCAACGGAACGCTCGAGATGCGACCGGGCATGTCGTGTTCGATCGAGATCCTGATCGAGGACCTCGGTGATGTGCTCTACGTCCCGAAGCAGTGCGTGTTCCTCGAAGGCCGCGAGACCGTGGCTTACGTCAAGGCGAACAAGGACATCGATCGACGCGTCGTCGAAGTCGGTTCCGACAACCGCAACTACGTCGTGATCCAGAAGGGACTCGACGAGGGCGAACTCGTCCTGCTCTCGCGTCCCGCGAGCTTCCAGCCTCAGCCCGGGCAAGCCGGTCCTCCCGGACTCGACGACGGCATGTCGGGCGTCGAAGCGGACCCGAGTGCGAGTCCCTCCAACGCGGGGGGCGACGGTGGTGGATTCCCGGCGGTCGAGGGTGCTGCTCCGGGTGGGCCTGGCAAGGGTCGCGTTCGGCCCGAAGGCGGCGGGCGTCCCGGTGGCGGAGGTCGCAGGGAAGGTGGGCGCCGCGGTGGTTCGGGCAACGGCGGTGGGTCGGTCAAGGCGGACGCTCCGACCGAGGCCGGCGCACCTGTTCGTGCCGAGCCCACCACCATGACCGACGGTGCGGCGCCCGCGGGAGAGCAGGAGTGAGCCTCGACGCGGAGCCTCAACCCGGCCAGGCGATCCCGTCGAACGACCCCAAGGTCGTCGCCGAACTGCTCGACGTCCATCGCGTCTACACGATGGGGACGAACGAGGTGCGCGCGCTCGACGGCCTCTCCTTCCAGTTTCGCGAAGGGGAGTATTGGGCGATCATGGGCAGCTCCGGCAGTGGCAAGTCCACGCTGCTGAACGTGTTGGGCTGCATCGATCGGCCGAGCACGGGCGACTACCACGTGCGCGGTCGTGCGGTGTCCAGCTTGAACGACGATGAACTCAGCGAGTTGCGCGGCAGCGAGCTCGGTTTCGTCTTCCAGTCCTACAACTTGATCGCCCAGCTCGACGTCATCGACAACATCCTCGTTCCGGTCATGTACCAGGACGAGTGGCCGGAGGGTGCGCGGGACCGCGCCCGTGAACTGGCCGAACGTGTCGGACTCGCCGGTCGC
>JAJDEX010000485.1 GCA_029259575.1 Planctomycetota bacterium
GCCTGCTCGGTGCGCTGCTCGTGCTCTGGCTCGGCCGGCGTTTGGGCCGGCCTTCGACCCAGTACACCGGCGCCTTCGCGCTCTGGCGCACCGAAGATCGAACGACGGCCGAAGGGGCGCACAAGAACCGAATTCCTCCCGCGCGCTGGGCGTTGGCGGCCGCACTCGCGTTGGCCAGCGTCTCCATGGCGCGCCCGCATGCGACCGACGGTGTTCCGCGACCGACGTTGCGTCTCTGCATCGACGGCAGTCCGTCCATGCACTTGCCGATGTCCGACGGTCGGAGTCGCTTGGAGGCGGCGCTCGAGCGGGCGCAACGGGAACTCGGCGACCTGGCCGACGGCCTCGAACATCAGATCGATCCGACGCTCGGCGAGATGCCGGACGAGCCCGGCGTGCTCTGGATCACGGACCGCTGCCCCGATCCCATGCCCGTTCATGCCGGGGTCTCGGCGTCGGGTGGTCCGGCGGTGCCGGGTCCGATCGCGGCGGGCAGCGGGGAGCGGATCCTGTGGACGGGTCGCCACGAAGGCGTGACGACCCTGTCCGAGGACTGGGTCGAGGACCGCAGCCTGCAACTCGCGTCGGACCTGCCCGCCTGCGTGGTCGCGCTGGCCCGGTTGTGGGCGCAAGAGCGAGGCCTGACCCTGGAGGATCGTGGGGGACCGCGACTGGTGGTGCGCCGCGCGCCTACCGATGGGGCACCCTTCGGCACCCAGGTTCGAGGCGAGGGTTGGAACCTGAAGGCCACGGTCGTCGGACACGCGACCGGACGATCGTGTTCGAGCGCCATCGGTCCCGACGGCGAGCGAACTTTGGTGGGCGTCGCACCCGGGGTCCTCGAGGTCGCTTTCGATGCACCAGGGAACCCCGACGGAGATCCTGCCGCCTTTGCCCTGACCTGGGCCGGGTGGCTCGACGAGGCCCTGCCGCTTCCCATGGGCGTCGTTCCGTTGGGCGAGCGCCGTTCGGCCGGAGAGTCCTGCTGGCACGCACCCCGCGATGCGAGCGCGGTGCAGGCGTCGCGTGGAGCGCGGTTCGAGCCGTGGCTGGCCGCTGCCGCCGCCTTGGCCGCAGCCCTGGCGTTGGCCCTGTCGATGAACGGTCGACCGCTCTAGGCCGCGGCGCGCCGGCCGCGATTCCGGCAGCGTCGATGGCAGGCGAGGGCCACCAGGCCGACCGCCATCGCGAACCAGAGCGTGCAGAGTCGCGTGAGGAAGGTTGCCGACACCGCCACCGACTTCGCGAATCCCTCGGCGACGAGCAGGGCGGTCATGGTGCCCTCGGTGACGCCCAGGCCGCCGGGTGTGAAGATGGCGACCGCGCCCAGGATCAAGGGGCCCGCGAACAACGTGACCGACATCAGGAAGTCGGGCGCCGCCACACCGAACCCACCCAGGATCCAGTGGAACGCCAGGCATTCGAGGCCCCACGCGAACGTGGCGAGCACGATGGCCAGCGGCAACTCACGCGGGGTCAAGACGGCGCGCGTACTGCTGAGCATCTGCTCCAGGGCCGGGGTGATGCGCCTTCCAAATGGAAGTCGCTCCAACAATGACAGTGACTTCCACGTCAACCCGGGGGAGCCGACGACGAGCAGGAGCGCCACGACGGCCAGGAACGCCAGGCCGTAGAACCAGGCGTGCTGCGACGTCCGCATCCCCGCCAGGGCGACCAGGATCAACAGGCCGATCAGGTCGGTCAATCGCTCGGCCACGACGACGGGCGCGGTGTGCGCGACGGGCAGGCCGGTGGCCTCCTTGACCAGCACCGACTTGAACGCCTCGCCGAGCTTGCCCGGGGTGACGGTCAGCGCGAAGCCGGACAGGAAGATGCGCAAGGACGTGGCGCGGTCGAGTTCGATGCCCAGGACGGCGCGATAGCGTTCCCAGCGCAGGAAGCGCACCGCGTAACCGAGCAGCACGACCGCGAGCACGGGTGCGAGCAGGCTGACGTCGAACTGCTGCAGTGCGGCACGGACCGCATCCAGGTCGGCCCAGGCCAGGAAGGCCGCGTAGACGAGCACGCCCGCGACGGTCCCGATGACCAGTCCGCGGATGAGTCGGCTGGCCTGCGCAGCCTCGGAGGTCGCTGCGTCGCTCGCGGGCGGGACCTCGTTCACGCAGGTCCCGCCGCGGCGTCCTGGGGCTCGTCGTCGGCGCGTCGACCGTAGCTGCGTACGATGAGCACCAGCACGACCATCGCAACGGCGAGGCAGACGAAGGGAAGCCACGGGCGGTCCGGCGAGCCGAAGAACACCGCCGGGAAGTACCCGAACACGATCGCCACGCCCATCGTGACCAGCGCGTACGGCATCTGCGTGCGCACGTGGTCGATGTGGTCGGAAGCGGATGCGATCGAGGACATGACCGTCGTGTCCGAGATCGGCGAACAGTGGTCGCCGAAGATGGCGCCCTCGAGCACCGCGCCGATCGAGATGACCATCAGCAGCGTGCCGTAGGTCTTCGGATCGATGCCGATCTCGGCCGGGCTGAGCGACTGGCCGAGCGAGTACGAGAGGGCGACGACGAGGGGCAGCAGGATCGTCATGGTCGACCACGACGATCCGGTGCTGAACGCGACGAGTGCGGACAGCATGAACAGGGCGACCGGCAGCACGAGCGGGTTCACGTCGCCGAGCATGACGCTCAGGTAATCGGCGGTTCCCAGGTCCCCGCAGGCGCGTCCGACCATCCAAGCGAGGTAGAGGATCGCGAGGGCGACGCCCATGGAACGCAAGCTGTTCCAGGCAGCGATCACGACCTTGGTCGGCGCGAGTCGAACGAGGAAAGCCGCGACGATGGCGAGCCCCATGCCGATGGCGGAGCCGTACATCAGGGGAACGCCTCCCGAGCCGTCGCCCAGGACCTTGGTGATGCCCTGGACCGACAGGAGGTTGATGTCGCCCTCGAAGGCCTTGCCGTAGTACATGATGTAGAACAGTGTGCCGCCGACGAAGCCGATCAAGGGCAGGATCGCGACCCAGGCGGCCGGGACGACGTTCTCATCGCTCTGCAGTTCGGTCGCAGCCTTGCTGACCATCGGCTTGGCGCCCTTGCGCAAGACCTGCCCGCTTCGCGCGCGACGCTCCGCCCTCAACATCGGTCCGAAGTCGCGGCCGGTGAAGACCAGCAACCCGACGAAGAACAAGGTCAGGATGCAGTAGAAGCGATACGGGAGCGTCTGGAAGAAGACGGCGTAACCATCGGCTGCGGACATGCCCGCGTCGGGCAACTGTGCACTGAAGGTGGACACCTCGAACGCGATCCAGGTGCTGAACACCGAGATGCCAGCGACGGGCGCCGCGGTGCTGTCGACGATGTACGCCAGCTTCTCTCGGGCGATCTTGTACTTGTCCGTCAGCGGACGCATCGTCGAGCCGACCAGGATGGTGTTCGCGTAGTCGTCGAAGAAGATCGCGAGCCCCATGAGCCACGTGGCGAGCTGGGTGTTGCGTGCGCTGTTCGCCAGCCCCGCGATCCTGTCCATCAGGCCGCGGATGCCGCCGGCGCGCGTGATGATGCCGACCATGGCCAGCATGAAGACGACGAAGAAGACGATCTCGTACCGGGTATTGTCGACGAGCTCCTCCCAGAAGAAGTACGTGAAGACGCGCGTGGTCCCTTCGAGGAGCGTGGCCGTGACCTCCGGGGTCCGTCCCCAGCTGATCAGGAAGGAGCCGACGAACACGCCGGCCGCCAGCGCGATCACCGGTTTGCGCAGCAGGATCGCCAGGAAGATCGCGACGAGCGGTGGCAGCAGGACGAGCGGATCACCGGCCTGGTAGTCCTCGATCACCGCGCGCGCGGACTCTCCCGTACCGTGGTCGGAGATCTCGAGCGAGAGTCCGCCGCGATCGTCCCAGCGCGTGAGCACCAGGTCGTCCCCACGGGACACGGGCAGGCGCAGGTGCGCCTCGAACCCGACGCCGGGATCGTCGTCCCTGCCGAAGGCGCGGTCGACGTCGAGCTCGAAGCCCTCGTCGCCACCGATGGCGCGTGCCTTGCGCAGCGCCGAGTCGAGCATGTCGATGAAGAGCTTCGGGTCGAGGTCGTCGGCCTGAAGCTCTTGCGTGACCTGGTACAGCGCACCCGTGATGCGCAGCGGCCGGGCCTCCCCGTCCACCGGGTCGTCGGTCATCTCGAGCAAGGACTTCCAGAGCGGCCGTCCTTCGACGGTCACCGTCTCGGTGGCGAGCGTTGCCAGGGTGACGTCGATCGTCGTGTCCTCGTCGGCATCGACCAACAACTGGATCGACGTGTCCGTGATGGCCAGGACCTCCTGGGCCTCGGCGTCGCCACGGGCCAGCTGATCGCCGACGTGCAGTTGCTCCTGCCATCCGAGCGACGGGTCCTTCCACTCGGGTGCCTCGAGCACGTCCCCGACCTGGAACGCGCCCAGCCGGCCGGGTTCGACCGCAGGCAAGGCGAAGAGGGTGATCACGAGGGCCGCGAATACCGCGAGGCTGATGGCGCGAGTCATGGCAGGAGGATAGCGGGGGGCGGGACCCGAACCCAGATCGCGCCCGAAGCAGCGTTCCGACCTTGGAAGGGGCCCCCGGAGGGCGCGGTCGCTACACTCCGGACCCGGCGCCGGGCTTCGACCCCTTGCTCCCGCGCCGCAACGCCATGACGTTCGCCCTCATCCAACCCCGTTTCGAAGATCCCACGGCGGCCTCGTCGGTGGGGGACGCCCTGCCCGGAGTCGCCATCGGCCTGGCGATCCTGGTCTGTGTGGCGGCCGGCGTCTGGCTGCTCACGCAGCTGCTTGCGCGGCTGAAGGAGGTCCAGGGCGCGCTCGGTTCGCTCGAGCGTCTGGACTCGATCGACACCCAGGTGCGCGCGCTGACCGATCAGCAGAAGGGCCTCGACCTCGCGCGCCTCGAGCACGTGCTGATCGACCTGCGCGATGCCCAGAAACGTCTCGAGGAACGCCTCGTCGGCGCCGTCGAAGCCCAGGGCCGGGCGGCGTCCAGCGAGTCCGAGCCGCCGCGTCGCGCCAGCCTGTCCGAGCGCGTCATGTCCCGCCTGCTCGCCATGGGCTTCGAGCGCATCGAGGTCCTGACGTCGCACGAGGACCTCGACGCGATCGGCGAGGGCGATGGCGACGTGCTGGTCGAAGCGCGCAAGGGCGGCGCGATGCACAAGGGGCGCGCCATCGTGAAGGCGGGATCCATCTCGGACGTTCGTCTGCGCTCCGCCTACGAGTCCTTTCCCTGAACGCGTTCGCGTGACTCTCCACCGACCTGGCGACCAGGTCGACCCTCGGTCCTCCCACCCGAACCCTCACCCGGCTCATGCCGGTTGATTCGAACCCGTACCTCCGATGACCACCGTCACCACCATCGATCGCCTCGGCGACCACACCGGCCAAACCGTCACCTTGCGCGGCTGGCAACACAACCGCACCGGCAAGGGCAAGATGATGTTCCTGACGATGCGCGACGGCACGGGCTTCGTGCAGTGCGTCGTGAAGAAGGGCAACGTCGACGATGCGACGTTCGAAGCCCTGAGCGGTGCGGGTCAGGAGTCGAGCATGACCCTGACCGGCGAGGTCAAGGCGGACGACCGCGCCCCGGGCGGTTTCGAGATCGTCGCGAGCGCCGCCGAGGTCCTGCAGTCGGTTCAGGACTACCCGATCACGCCCAAGGAGCACGGTGCCGACTTCCTCCTTTCGCGCCGCCATCTGTGGCTGCGCTCGAAGCGCCCCTGGGCGGTCATGCGCATCCGCGACGCGGTCATCACCGCGATCCGCAACTTCTACGACGAGCGTGGCTTCGTCTGCATCGACTCCCCGATGTTCACGCCCGCCGCGTGCGAGGGCACCAGCAACCTGTTCGCCGTCGACTACTTCGGCGAGGAGAGCGCGTACCTGACGCAATCCGGCCAGCTGTACGCCGAGGCCTCGGCCGCCGCGTTCGGCAAGGTCTACTGCTTCGGCCCGACGTTCCGCGCCGAGAAGTCCAAGACGCGCCGGCACCTGACCGAGTTCTGGATGCTCGAGCCCGAGGTCGCCTTCGCGGACCTGGACGAGGTCATGCAGCTCGCCGAGGACATGATCGTGTACGTCGTCGGACAGGTGCTCGAACGTCGCAAGCCGGAGCTCGAAGCTCTCGACCGCGATCTGTCGAAGCTGACCTGCATCCAGGGCAACTTCCCGCGCATCACGTACAAGGAAGCTTCGAAGATCCTGCTCGAGCACCCCGATTCCGAGTTCGTCGCCGGCGACGACTTCGGGGCGCCGGACGAGACGATCCTGTCGGCGATGCACGATCAACCGGTGCTGATCACGAACTACCCCAAGTCCGTGAAGGCCTTCTACATGAAGGAAGACCCCGAGGATCCGAGCCAGGTGCTGTGCGTCGACATGATCGCGCCCGAAGGCGTCGGCGAGATCATCGGCGGTTCGCAGCGCGAGGAGAACATGGACAAGCTCCAGGAGGCGATCGATCACCACGAGCTGCCGATGGACGAATTCCAGTGGTACCTCGACTTGCGCCGCTTCGGCTCCGTCCCGCACTCGGGCTTCGGACTCGGGCTCGAGCGCACGGTCGGTTGGATCTGCGGACTCGAGCACGTGCGCGAGACCGCGCCGTACCCGCGCATGATGGGTCGGATTCGACCCTAGTCCGATGCGTCCGCGATCCGCGCGGCGTGACTAAGGCAATCGGGGCAGGTCGGTCGTTGCCGACTTGCCCGCCAAGCCTTCGCGCAGGAAGGCGAGCAGCGCGGCTTTGTCCTGCGCGTCGAGGCCCAAGGGCTTCAAGTGCTCGGACAACTCCGGGTGGGTCCGTCCGCCGGCGTCGTAGTAATCGATGACGTCTTCGAGCGAAGTCAGGCTGCCGTCGTGCATGTACGGCGCCGTGGCGGCGACGTTGCGCAGCGAGGGCGTACGGTACTTGCCTGTGGCCGAGTCCTCGGCATCCGGTTCGGCGCCCGCGATGCCTGCGTTCCAACCGATGCCGGTGTTGTGGGACAGGCCGTCCGACAGGTCGACGCCGGAGTGGCATTGCGTGCAACCCGCCTGGCCTTGGAACAAGGCGCGCCCGACCTCGGCCTGCGGGCTCATGCGGTGTCGCTCGCGCTCGTCGAGGACCTCGTTCATGTGGCGGATGGCCCCGGGGTGACCTACGAGCTCCGCTGGATCGTCGAAGGCGAGCGCAGCGACCTCGTAGTCGTTCGGGCTGCCGCCCGAGAGCAGCGTGCGCTGGAACGCGGACAGTGCCGAGCTGATCGAGTCGACGTCGATCGGCACTCCGAAGATCGCAGCGAACTGCAGTCGATAGCCCTCGACGTTCTGGAGTCGCTCGATGATGTGCGGAAGGTGCGCGTACATCTCGGTCGGACTGGTGAGCGCCTCGAGCGTGCGCGCTTCCAGGGGATGTTCCGGGCTCTCCTCGAGCAGCAGGTTCACCAAAGCAGGAGCATCGAGTCCGGGATGTCCTGGGCGTCGCCCGAGCGGAACGTCGCGTCCTCCCGACCAACCGAACTCAGGATCGTGACACGTGGCGCACGAGGACTGTCCGTGGCGCGAGAGTCGCTTGTCGAAGAACAACTGCCGACCGAGCTCGACCTTGGCCTGCGTGAGCGGGCGGTCGGCGGGTAGGAATGCGCTCAGGTCCGAAGGGAGTCCCACGAAGGACGCCGGTACGAACGGCTCGTGCACGTTCTGGTTCGCGAGCCAGCCCAGCACGGTCTCGACCGGAAGGGACCCCGGACGAACGCGATCCGCGGTACGCCTGTCGGCGAACGGATTCGGAGCGAGCAGGGCACCGATCAAGAGGCAGCAGAGGAGTGCGCGAACCATGGGGGAGTCCCCAAGGTTACAGCATGGAAACTGGTTCCGGGTGCTCGCACGTGGCGGACCGTTTTCCTGGGGCTCGCCCCGGACCCGAACGGAAGCGGCCTCTGACTCAGTCCTTCGTCGTACGCAAGGCGGCTTCGTAAGCGGCCGCCTCGTTCACCTGGTGCTCCCAGGAGCCGTCGGGTCGGAACGTCAACGGTGTCCCCAAGGCCTGGCTCAAGGCCCCGGACGCGTGGCGCTTGGCCCAGAACAGCGTCGTGACCCGTTCCCAGTCGGGCGGATCCTCGGCCTGGGCGGGCGTCTCGGCGCGCAGCACGCGAATGAGGAACGGCACCACGGCGCGATCCCCGTGGGCCAGGGCGGCGGACGCACAGGCGATCCGGACTTCGAGATCGGGATGCGGATCGGGACCCGTCGCGAGTGCAGCCAGGCGTTCGGTCTCGTCCGCGGAGAGCGTTCGATGTTCGAGCGCATCGGCACACACGATCGCGGCCGCATCCCAAGGGCGCCCCGGGGCGTCGCGTCGCTGCTCGAGATGAGCCAGCATCACTTGCGAACACGAGGGCCGCGGATCGTGGGACAGGAGCACCGAGGCGCGCGCAGCCCGTTCGTCCTGGCCAGCGAGCGCAGCGTCAAGCTCTTCCAAGTCGGCGGCCGTCCACTCC
>JAJDEX010000486.1 GCA_029259575.1 Planctomycetota bacterium
GCATGGCGCGCGTCATCACCTCTTGCGTCACGTCCTCGGCATCGATCGACGAACGAGCCCCCACGCGCTTCACGAGATGCGTGCGCAGCTTGGGCAAGGCGCCGGCCAGACGCTCTTCGAAGGGGTCGCAGTGACCTGCCCCCGATCCCGTGGATGTGATGAGCCCTTCGGCCATGCCCTCCTGTACCGAGGACGTGGGCGGCAGGTTGCAGGGGATCCGAAATTCGATCCTTCCCGGGAAGGCGCCCCCTCCAACCCGGGGATGAGGCGCGGTTCCGACGATGGACTTGGACTCTGCCCGTTCCGGAGTGCCGTAGCCGACCTCACGAGGCGCTCCCCCACGCCCCGCGTCTCGTCTTGTTGCGGCCCACGCTTGGAAACACCCCCGGGGCCCTCCGGGTCGCTACGCTGCACATCGGAGATCGCTCGGGGCGCGCACCAGCCCCGGATACCAGCCGTCGACGGCTCCCCCATGTTCATCCTCCACGTCATGCAGCTCCTGGGCCTCACCGCCCTGTTCGTGCAGACGTTCCTGGCCTGGATCTTCGTGGCCGGCTTCGCGGCTCTGCGCGAGGTGGGGTGGTCGGTCGGACCGTACCGCAACTTCCAACGGGCGTTCCTGGCGCTGGCGACCGCACTGACCGTCGTCAGCGTGCGCTTCTACCAAGGGCACATGATCCCCTCCAACGAACCTGGCCTGTACGGCTGGGGCGATGGGGATCCCAACGTCGTCGTGTGCTACGCGGCCTACATGGGCCTGAAGGCAGCCTTCGCGATGTGGCTCGTGGCCGGTACGTTCCACATTCGAGGTGCCGGACCGCCGCGCCGGTTGTGGGTCCTCGGGATCGCGACGATCGTGCTCGCGACCGCTGCCCCGCTGGCCTTCCCGAACATCAACGACCTGCTGATCATCCAGGCGCCGATCATGATCGGGTGCGCGGTCGTCGCGCTTCGCAACCTGGCCGGACAGCTCTCTTCGGGGACAGGGATTCGCATCGTGCGCTGGTCTCTGGTCGGCCTCGCCATCACGTGGGCGATCCACGCCGGCGCTGCGGCCACGCGTGAGTACTGGGACGCCAAGTACGTCCTGTCCTTCAACTCGTTCCTGGACATGGGCGTTCAGCTGGGTCTGGGCCTCGGACTGGTCGCGACCTTGCTGCAAGAGACGCATCGTCGCCTGGCCGCCGCCGAACAGGACCGCGAGACGCTGACCCGGTCGATCGACCAGGACGACAAGCTGCGTGCGCTCGGGACGGTGGTTTCGGGCGTCGCGCATGAGCTGAACAACCCGCTGACGGTCATCCTCGGTTACGCCGAGGAACTGCAACTCACCTCCCCCGACAGCGAGGAAGCCACGACCATCCTGGAGCAAGCGGAACGTTGTCGCGGCATCGTGCGCAACCTGTCCGCGCTCGCGGGTCAGTCCATCCATCCGCGCCGCGAGTTGGAGCTCGAGCCGCTCGCCTGGCGTGTCGTGCGCGGGCTCACCGCAGAAGCGAACCGCGTCGACGTGCGCGTCGTGGTCGAGCCGATGGGTGCTCTGACGGCGGCTGTGGACGTGGTCGGCATCGAGCAAGTGCTGGCCAACCTCGCGACCAACGGGATTCACGCTTGCCGTGAAGGCGGCACCGTCACGTTGCAGGGCAGGCGCCTCGATCACGGCGTCGAGCTCAGCGTCACCGACGAGGGTCCCGGCATCGCGCCCGAGGACGCCGTGCGCTTGTACGAGCCGTTCTTCACCACGAAGCCGCCGGGCCGTGGCACGGGTCTGGGCCTGTCGATCGCGCGCGCCATCGTGCGTGGACACGACGGACAACTGGACTTCGAAACCGGCCCCCGGGGGATCGGAACGCGCTTCCGAATCGTGCTGCCGAACGCGCTCCCAACCGTGCCCGAGCCGCGCGTGCAACCGCTCCCCGAATTCGACGTCCCGCGTCGCAAGTTGCTGCTCATCGACGACGACCCGGCGGTGCGCGCCATCGTGCGCGCCCAGGCCAAGCGCCGGGGTTGGCTGGTCGACGAGGCCGAGTCCGCTGAGGAGGCCCTCGGCATGGACCCCGCGACCTACGCCGCCATCCTGTGCGATCTGCGCATGCCCGGCATCGGCGGGATCGGATTGCACGACCTGCTGGCTGCCGAGCGACCCGAGGTTCTGCAACGCACGCTCTTCTTCACCGGCGACCTGGCGAACCCGGACTCGGTCGAGTTCACGAACCGTTGCCAGCGACCCGTGCTGCAGAAGCCGTTCGATTTCGACGAACTGTTCCGGCAGCTCGGACGGGTCGGAGCGCAACTTGCCTCGTCCAGCGGCACCGGGACGCCGCTTGCGACCTGAGGGCGACGCCGCCCGCGAGCTGGGCTCAAGCCAGCGCGTCGTCGGCGACGTGGTACTTCGGGTCCTCGATCACGTTGACCTCGACCAGGTTGCCGGCCTTGCGCAAGAGCTGGCGGCAATCCGGGCTCAAGTGACGCAGGTGCAGGGTCTTGCCCAGCGACAGGTAGCGCTCGGCCAACGTGTCGATGGCCTCGATCGCGGAGTGGTCCGAGACGCGCGCATGCTGGAACTCGATGACGATGTCGTCGGGGTCCGTCTTCGGGTCGAACAGCTCGAGGAAGCTCTTGCTGGACCCGAAGAACAACGGGCCGCGCAACGAGTAGACCTTGCAACCCTCCGCGTCCGTGCTGGTGAACGCGTGGATGACCTTGGCGTGCTTCCAGGCGAAGACGAGCGCCGAGACGATCACGCCGACGAGCACGGCGACGGCCAGGTCGGTCATGACGGTCACGCCCGACACCAGCAAGATCACGATCGCGTCCGAGATCGGCACCTTGGTCATGACGCGGAAGCTGGACCACTCGAACGTGCCGAGGACGACCATGAACATCACGCCGACGAGCGCTGCGACGGGCACGACCTCGATCAACGGGGACGCCACGACGACGAACAGGATCAGCACGACCGCCGCCGTGATCCCGGACAGACGACCGCGTCCGCCCGAATTGATGTTGATCATGCTCTGGCCGATCATCGCGCAGCCCCCCATGCCGCCGAAGAAGCCGCAGGTCACGTTGGCCGCGCCCTGGGCGATGCACTCCTTGTTGCTGCGACCTCGCGTCTCGGTCAGTTCGTCGACCAGCGTCAAGGTCAGCAACGACTCGATCAGTCCGACGGCCGCCAGGATCACGGCGTACGGGAAGACGATCCGGAAGGTCTCGAAGTTGAGCGGGACCGAAGGGAAATGAAAGGTCGGCAACCCGCCTGCGAGCGAGGCCTCGACGTTGCCGGTCAACGTCCGCAGGGAATCGACGACGGTCGGCGACTCGAGCCGCATCCCCATCACCAACAACGTCACGACGATGATCGCGGCGAGCGAGGCCGGAACGACCTTGGTGAACTTCGGCAGGAAGTGGATGATCGCCATCGTCAGCGCGACGAGGCCGAGCATGATCGCCAGCGGGCTGCCCGCCATCCACTCCATCTGCCCATCGACTCCGGCGGTCTTGAACTGCCCGAGCTGCGCCAGGAAGATCACGATCGCCAGTCCGTTGACGAAGCCGAGCATCACTGGATGCGGCACCATGCGGATGAACTTGCCCAGCCTCAGGACACCAGCGAGCACCTGCAGCACGCCCATCAGGACGACGGCGGCGAACATGTACTCGATGCCGTGGTCGGCGACGAGCGCGACCAGCACGACGGCCAGTGCACCTGTGGCTCCGGAGATCATCCCGGGACGACCACCGAACACCGACGTGATCAGCCCGACCATGAAGGCCGCGTAGAGTCCCACGAGCGGGTCGACGCCAGCCACGAAGGCGAAGGCGACGGCTTCGGGAACGAGGGCCAGCGCGACCGTGAGTCCCGACAGGATGTCGGCACGGGGCTGGAAGGTGGAACTGCTCTTGAGGGTGAACAAGGGGAGCTGTTGCGGGTGCTGCGGAGACTTCGGCGGGGTGCTCGGAACCGCGCACGGTAGCGGGGGCGGGTCCCCGGTCCCATGTCCAAGTGGGATCTATCTCGGCAGTCCCCCATCGAGCCGATCCCGCACCCGCACCCTCGACCGAGCAACGATTGGGGAGGTCCGCCTGCAATTCCAGGGTCCGACCCGGGACGACCGAGAGCGGACCCTGTTAGCCTCTCGCCCATGGCTGAGAACCGCATCGCCCTCGACGTCGCCGCCTTCTTGGACTCACCCGAGGCCAGGTCGCTCGAAGCTCCCGGTGCCGCCGGGTTGCGCAAGATCGCCGAGGCCTACATCGGCATCTGTTACGACGACCTCGGCAAGAAGCCGCACCTGCTCGACGGCCAGGACGTGCACGTCGCGCTCGGGCACCAGCTGCCCGGTCGCTTGCAACCCAAGGACCCGCTGGCCGAGCACGTCGGCCCGGTCCTCGACGCGTTCTTCGATCACCTGGAAGCCACCCAGGTCGTCAGCCAGTCGTTCGAGATCCGACGCGCTCTCGCCGGCACCCTGCACGAATTCAAAGAGACGGTACGCACGGGCCAGAACGCCCACGTCCACGGTCATCACCACGTGCCGCAGAAGCCGTTCGTGCACGGCGCGACCAAGCTGTCACGCAACGACCCGTGCTCGTGCGGCAGTGGTAAGAAGTTCAAGAAGTGCCACGGCAAGAACGCCTAGCACGGCGCCCGCGTCATGCGGGGACCTCGAACAGGTAGTAGCCGAAGCCGAACGTGTCGCGGCCCCAGGTGAGATAGGACCGGCGCCAGGCACGTCGTTGTTCGATCGAGCGTTGGAGGTCGGGGTCGTCGGGGTCCGCGTCCAACTTGCGCTCCGCGGCCAAACCGGAGCCGGCTTCGAAGTCGTCCCACTCGGACTGGGTCGCGGCGGTGACGTACAGCGTGCGCAGTCCCAGCGCCTCCCCCACGGCATGGTTCTCCGCGTGCGAGACGAGGTCGCTGGCCGACATTCCGGTCGCCGCAAGGTAGGCAGGATCCGGCGACTGCTTCCAGTAGCCTTCGCCGACGAGCACGCGCCCACCGGGTCGAACACGTTCGCGTAGACCCTCGAGGGCCGCGCGGAACGCAACGCCCGCGCCACCGAAGGCATGCGTGGCGCCGATGCAGAACGCGACGTCGAAGTTCGCGGGCAACACGGCCACGTCGTAGTTCGAGGTGTGGACGTGGGCGCGGCCGCGGAACGGGGTCAGGCGCTGGCGCGCGAGGTCCGTTTCGCTGGCGAGCGGATCGACGCCGTGCACGGAACCTCCGCCGGCCTCCAGCCAGAGCGCCAGCAACTCGCCGCGACCACAGCCCACGTCCAGCGCCGTCGATTCGGGCTCGGGATTCGTCAGCTCGACCAGACGGCGAGCCGTCGCGAGCGTGAGAGGAGCGTTGAAGGAACGCGGGTCGGTGGTCATGGATTCAGCGTACGCCGATCCGGAGCTCGTCGTACATGGGAGCCGATTCCCACGCGCGCCCGGCCCCGGGAGGACCCCTGGCGGATCACTTTCCGCCCCGGGCCTGCCCGCGGTAGGTCGTCAATTGCTCCTCGGTGAGGAACCCGGCGAGCTCCTCCTGATGCCTGTTGTAGTCGCTGAGCTTCAGCTCACGGAGCACCGCCGCATCTTCGCCCGCCGTGTAGCGACGCGACAACTCCGCCTGACGATCGATCTGTGCCGCCAGCGCTGCACGCATCAACGTCGATTGCTCGGCGGTCAGGCCGAGTTGCGCCTCGAGTTTGGGCATGCGCCGATCCAAGCCTTCGACCCGCGCCTCGAGCTTCTTCTGGATCGCGACCTCGGCCTCGGTCTGGCGGATCTCACCGAGGGTGTCCGTCAACTGATCACGGAATTCCGGCGACTTGAAGGACGAGGCCAGAGGACCGCCGCTCGACAGTGCTGCCAGGGCATCGCGCACCTCGTCCTGGAACGCTTCGAAATCCGCCTGGGACGCGAATCGGCCAGCGATCGGCGTGCGCTCCTCGATGACCGAAGCGCTCTCGATCATCGCCAGCCGATCGCGCAAGGCTCGATTCTCTTCGGCCAAGTCGTTCAGGCGCACCTCGAGGTCCGCGTTCGGATCGGACGATCGCTCCAGGATCTTGGCGAGGATCAACCAGGGCGTTGGGCCTCAGTAGGCGTCCTGAATCGGCTTGGACACATTTGAGCCGTCCAACAACCGGCCCGGCCGCCCGCTATTGGGAGGCCGGGCCGATAGTCTTTTCAACCCCTGACCTCTCGCAAGATCTGGAGGGGACGACTCTTCAATACTCCGCGACTCCCTAGGAGCCCAATCCCCACGGTCAATCCTGTCACGACCAAACCAAGTGTGATCAAGCGCATTGGATGAAGATAGAATTCGGTCTCAAACACCTGGGTCAGGAGCATCCAGCTCGAACCGATCGCCAGGAAAAGCCCCGTGGAGACCGCGAGAATGCCCAATGCGACATACTCCGTGAACAGCACATGCAGTACGACTCCACGTCTGGCACCGAGCGTCTTGAGCAGCGCACCCTCCCGCATGCGTTGGTAGCGGGTAGTCGCGAGAGCTCCGACCAGCACCAAGAGCCCCGCCATCGTGCAAAAGCCTCCCAGGAATCGCACAGCTTGGTTCACCCGGCTAAGCATCCGGTCCACCGTCGCTTGGATCCGGGAAAGATCAAGCACTGAAACGTTGGCATGTGCCCGCACCAATGCCCTCTGGAACCGTTCCCGGTCCTCTTCCGCTTCGATCCGAGCAAAGGTCATGCGTGTCTGGGGGGCTTCGTCGATGGCTCCCGGTTCGAATACGACGAAGAAGTTGGGGGAGAATTGCCCCCAATCCACCTCTCGAAGACTCCCAACGCGGGTTTCGATCTCCAATCCACCAAAAGTCCAGGTAATTCGGTCCCCGACGGCTACCTTGAGGCTCTCTGCCAAATCCGCCTCCAGCGAGATGCCGGGCAGATCACCCGCCGTCGCCTCGCTCCACCACTCTCCCTCGGTGATCTGCTCAGTCGGCGAGAGCTCCGTTCGGATTGTGTGACGGTACTCCCTCCTGAGCGCCCACCCCTCGGGGCGAGTCTCCTCCGGCAAAGCAATCAGAGTGTCGCGAAGGACCCCATTGATCGCTATCAACCGCGACGGAACCAACGGTACCTCTTGAATGCCTCGGGCACCCTGCGACTCGAGCATATCAATGACGGAAGCAGCCTGACTGGCCTGGATGTCGAAGAGGAGCATGTTGGCGCGATCCCCCCCACCGTCGATTTCGAACTCCTGGACCAGATTCGCCTGCACCAGCGCGACCGTCCCGATGATAAATGCTCCGAAACCCAGAGCAAACGTGACCGCCACTGTTTGATTTCCGGGACGATACAAGTTGCTCAAGCCCTGTCGAACGGGGTACGAGGCCCCCTTCGGAAGCAGGCGAGGTGCGACGCGCACAAGAAGTGACGCAACACCCCAGAGACACCCACCCACGATCGCGAGCCCCGCCGAAAAGCCGAGTCCGTCCTGAACACTCGGTGCCTCCAACACGATGATCCCAACCATCGACACCACCAACAGACCGACCACGAACGCCCTCAGCCCGCGGCTTGCGTCCGCAGGCTCCACATCGTGACGTAGCGCCAGTAGGGGTGGAACCCCCCGGATGGTGAGCAGTGGGCCCACGGCAAAGATCAAAGAGACCCAGGCGCCCACCAAAGCGCCGACAATAAGCGGCGCCGCGGTGACCTGCGGAGTGACTTGGACAGGAATGAGGTCGGCGAGGGCGATGGGAAGCACGAACTGCACGGCAACGCCCACAACAACGCCGACCAGCGACCCCGCACCACCCAGCGCGGCGGCCTGCAGTAAGTACGCGCGGAAGACTTGTCCTTGCACAGCCCCGATGCATCGAAGCACCGCCACGCTCACAAGTCGTACGCGCACGTAGCCGTGTACTGCGCTACCGACGCCAATGCCGCCTTGGAGCAAGGCGGCAATCCCCACCAAACCGAGGTAGCG
>JAJDEX010000487.1 GCA_029259575.1 Planctomycetota bacterium
AAGAACGAGTTCCGCGCGGCGCTCCAGAGCCTGGCCGACTCCTGGCGAGTCGTCATCACGACGCTTCCACGCGCCGCCCCGCCCTGACCCGAGCCGCGTGATCACGCCACGGCCGGTGCTCCGTGACCAGGACCAGCATCACCATCATCACCCGATCCAGACGAACGACGAAGAGGAGGAGGAATCCCATGCAACGAATCGAATCCCACGGATTGAGCCGACGCGGTCGAGCTCACGACGACAATCAAGACCACTACGCCATCGCGACCCTGAACAAGTCCCTGCGACTGCATCGCACGAACTTGACGATGGACGACGACACGCGCGTTCACGGCAACAACCAAGGACACCTCTTCCTGGTCGCCGACGGCCTGGGGAGCGGCACGCAACCCGACCGCGCCAGCGGTGTCGCGATCGACAGCATCGTGACCTACGTCCTGAACGAGATGCCCTGGACCCACATGATGGGCGCCGAGCCCGAGGACGTCCGCATCGCCCTGATGGATGCGGTCCGCAACGCGCAGACGGATCTTCGCCGTCGCTCCACGACGCCGGGCCCCGACATGGGAGCCACCCTCACCCTGGCCTTCCTGTGCTGGCCGGACCTCTACATCGCGCATGTCGGGAACGGTCGCGCCTACCTCCATCGCGAGGGAGACCTGGAACGCCTGACGACGGACCACACCGTTGCCGAGGTGCGCTCCCAGATCGGCGGTCAGGTCGACCCCGCCAAGCAGCCCGTGCTGTGGAACGCGCTGGGCGGTCGAACGCTCGACGTGCACCCCGAGGTCCAGCACTTCGAACTGCGTGAGAACGACACGTTGTTGTTGGTGACGGACGGTGTGGCACGAGAACGCGACGAGTCCCGGATCCGCGCGGTGCTCGAGGGCAACGGCGCTGCGGAGGAGCTCTGCCAGAACCTGGTGGACGTCGACGGTCAGGACGACCGCACCGCGATCGTCGTGCGTTGCCTCCCCACGGACCGCTCGGGTTGCGTCGAGACCCACGTCGATCCTTCGGCGCTGGAAGAGGGTTCCCAAGAACCGGTTCCGAGCATGCTCAAGCGAATCGGTCGGGCGATCCTCCGCGTTCCCGCGTTCCGACTCGCGCAATGACCAGCGGCCTTCTTGGTGGGCGCCTCGTGCGACTTGCGCACAGAGGCGCCAGCCACCGCACCACCCCCAATTCGACCGCACGCCCACAACCCTGAATCCGATGACCAACGACCCCGCACCGAATCCGAAGCCCACGCCTCCGAGCATTCCCCCCACCAAGCCGGACCGACCGGCTCCGATCGAGGAACCGACTCCGATCCAGCGCCCTGGTCAGGTGCCCGAGGTGAACCCGACGCCACCTCCGAGCCAACCTCCCGTGGTGCCTCCTCGGATCTGACGGGCCGTGCGCTCTGCGGCTTGTCCCTCTCGGGCTTCCCGCGGCTTTCGACTCTCGCGCCTCACCCCGGCTTCTCCCTCGGCCTCTCCCGCCTCTCCCCCGGGAGGCCCCCCCTTGGCGCTTCAGCAGCGCCCGCCTCCAGGGTCCTCTCCACCCTGGGGGCACCTTCCACCTCCACCCCCTGAACCGAACCCGAACTCCCATGGACAAGAAGCAACTCATCGAACGCCTCAACGACGACTTGGCCCTCGAGTACAAGTCGATCGTTCAATCGATCGCACACGTCGCGAGCCTCAAGGGCGCCGCGCTCCAGAACATGCTGACCGAACTGCAGGCGCACCTGTTCCAGGAGATCGATCACGCACTGACGTTGGCGAAACAGATCGACTTCCTGGGAGGCACGCCCACGACCGAGGTGCCTGCCATCGAATCCTGGAGCCTCGCTCGGGAAGCGCTCGAGCAGGACCTCGCGCTGGAACAGAACCAGCTCGAACGCCTACGACAACGCTCCCAGGACGCGGCTCACGCGGGCTTCCCGGACGTGGCCGAGGCCCTGTCCCCGGTGCTCGCGCAAACCCAGGACCATGTGCGGGAACTGGCCCAGGCCCTGGGTCAGCAACCTCAGTCGGCGGCCACGACGGCCGGTTCGCAGTAGCAGGACGAGGTCGGCGTGACGTCGGCGCGCTTCCACGCCGCTTCGCGTGCGACGCGCACGGTCTCGACCTCGGCGTTGCGACCGAGGGACGACAACGCACGCTCCAACCCGAGCAATCCCCAGCCGTTGTTCGGCTGCTTGGCCAGGTCGTCGCGGTACACGGCCTCGGCCTCGGCGAAGCGCCCGCCGCCCATCAGCAGCGCGCCCAACGCGTGACGCGTCGGCATCATCCAGCCGGGGGGCTCGTCGTAGGTCAGCGCGTCCTCTTTCGCCACCGCGTCGCGTAACGCGGCGTACGCTTCGTCCAGGCGACCTTCGCGATAGAGGATCTCGCCGTCCAGCATGCGACGCGCGATCGCGAGGATGTCGGCGGCGGGGTTGAGCCCCATCGTCCAGTCCTCGGGGACCTCGGAGGCGGCATTCTCGAAGGCGAGTTGCTCCGCGCGGGCCTCTTCGGTGCGGCCCAGGGCGGCGAAGGCCAACCCGCGGGCGGCGGACCACATGGCGCGGCTGAGCTTGCGCTCCTCGGCCGGTTGGGGCTCCTCGAGGATCGCGTCCCAATGGCCGAAGCGCACCATGACCTGGAACGGCATCGCGAGGAACCCGTCCGCCATCGACATGTAGTGCTGCGCGAAGCCGGCGGGCATCTCCGAATCCAGCTGCCGCGCCGCGCGCATCGCCACCTCGCTGCGCCCCTCCATCATCGACGCGTAGCCGAGGAAGTGGATGTTGTGGACGTAGTAGAGCGAGTAGAAATGCGGCGCCGGAGCCTTGGCGAAGTAGCGCTTGTCGGCGTCGATCGCCAGGACGTTGGCCTTCGCCGCATCGGCATAACGACCGATGCGCACGTAGATGTGTGACGGCATGTGGACCAGGTGTCCGGAACCAGGGACGAGGTCGCGCAGTCGGTCGGCGGCAGCTTCGGCGCGCTCGGGCGTCGACGAGGCTTCGACCGCGTGGATGTAGAAGTGGTTCGCGCCCGGGTGCTCGGGACTCAGGCCCATGACGTGCTCGAGCGTCGCGACGATCTCGGTGATGCGCTTGACGGGCGATCCGTCCTTGGTCCAGTAGTCCCAAGCCTGCAGGTTCATCAGCGACTCGGCGTAGAGCGCGCCGACGTCGGCGTCGCGCGGGAACGCGCGGAACGCATGCCCCATGCGCTCGGCATAGGCTTCGTCCAGGAACACGCGGTCCTCGGGGTTCGGCCACTCGTAACGCGCGGCCACCGCTTCGATCAACGCGCGCTCGACCGGTGAGGTCGTGTCCACCAGAGACATTGCCGTCTGCGCCGCGTCGTACGCGAGCTTGGCCTCGGCCTCGCTGATCATCGGGTTGTTGATGTCCAAACCGTTCGCGTAGCTGATCCCCCACCACGCCATCGCGCAACTCGGGTCGACCTCGGTCGCAGCCTGGAACGAGCGGATCGCCTCGTCGTGGTTGAAGCCGTACATCAGTTGGATGCCCTGGTCGAACCAGGCTTGCGCCTCGGGGACCGAGGTCGTGACCTCGCGCGCGTAGCCGTCGAAGCCCTCGTAGCGCTGCGGGCGCTCCGAGGTCGAGGTCGAGGAACAAGCGGCGAGCAGGAGTACGAGTGAGAGGATGCGCATGGGGGATCGGGGTACGGGTCGGGCCAAGTGAACCCGCTGAACGCCGGACAGGCAACCTGTGGTATCCCCGCTAGACTCGAAACCATGCTCGCACTCGCACTCCTGCTGCTCACGCCCGTCCAGAACGACCTGACCGACGTCGAGCCCGGACTGACGCTGCGGGTCTACGAGGTCGCAACCGACATTCGGGACCTGCCCGAGATGGTGGCGAACCAGACGCCGAACCTGGATCGGGTGATCGAAGCGCTGGACCTGCCCGCAGGTGCGTTCGGGGACTTGCTTGCCCCGATCGTGAGTCACGTGAGCGGCTGGATCCAGGTCGAGCAGGCAGGCGAGTACGTGTTCCGGCTGACGAGCGACGATGGCTCGCGCTTGTCGATCGACGGCGCCGTCGTCGTCGACCACGACGGACAACACGGCGCCACGGCGAAGGTCGGTGCAGCATCGACCTTGTCGGCCGGGCGCCACGCGCTGTTCCTGGAGCACTTCGACAGCGGGGGTGCACGGTCCCTGAAGCTCGAGTGGAAGCCCGCCGGTGCCGAAGACTTCGAACGGGTGGCCGGTGATGTGCTGACCACCGAGAAGGACCTGACGCGCGTCACGTCGCCCGGACCGAAGCGCATCGTGCAGATCGGTCGGCCCGGGGACCTCTTGCCCCTGGACGGTGTGCACCCGAGCTACAGGGTCGAGACGATCCGACCCGAGGGCTTCGAGCCCAAGGTCGGCGCGATGGCGTTCCTGCCGGATGGCCGGCTGGCCTTCGGCACGTTCGATCCGTTGCAGCGTGATGATCGCGTGCTGCCGGACATCGACTCGAAGGCACCGGACACGATCTATGCGCTCGACGTGAACACCGGTGAGCTGACCGAGATCGGTACGGACGTCTACGAGCCTTCTGGGATGTGTGTCGTCGATGGCGAGTTGTACGTCGCGCATCGTAAAGCCATTACGAAGTTGACCGATCTGGATGGCGACGGGTTCCTCGAGACGCACACCGAGATCGGTGCGGGTTGGGAGGGTTGGAACTACCACCAATTCGCGTTCTGCCTCGTGCATCGGGACGGCAAGTTGTATTGCGCGTTGTCGACGACGATGGCGCCGCCCGGCTGGGAAGGCATGCAGACCAACGCGGGGCCGAACGGTCCGATGCGCGGTGGGTTCCTCGAGGTCGACATCGAAACAGGCAACACGCGCGTCATCGCGGGTGGTGCGCGGACGCCGAATGGGTTGGGCATGCTCGCGGACGGCACGTTGCTGTATGTCGACAACCAAGGCGCGTGGATGCCGGCGAGCGTGCTGGCCGAGGTCATCCCGGGGCGCTTCTACGGTCATTACAACTGGACGAACCCGGTCACGAAGTT
>JAJDEX010000488.1 GCA_029259575.1 Planctomycetota bacterium
GTTCGAGGTGACCATGCGCGTCGAACGTCGGCAGGCAACCGCCGCTGTCCGAACTGACGGTGATGCGCTCGCGCGGCAGGTCGGCGTCCAGGTAGCGGCCCAGCGCGTCCTCGGCCGTGATCGCCTGGTCCCCGTCCTCGACGGGGAACGCGGTCAGGTCGATCGGTGCGCCGAGGGCGACGAGATCGAGCGCTTCCTGGAACAACTCGGGGCGCCGATTCACGTGCGTCGGGTGGAACGTGCTGGCGGGCAGCTCAGACGTCTCGATCGCCGCGCGCACGAGGTCGAGTCCGCGCAGTCCATCGCCCATGTGCAAGTGACAGATGCCGGACTTGCCCGCGATCATGCCGCCGACCTGGGCTTCGGATGCCATGCGCAACAAGTCGTCGAGCGTGGGCTGACTGGAACGGAAGTCGCTGAGCGCGAACTCGCCCCAACCGATGACCGGATCCAGATGCACGATGTCGCCGCGGATGCTGCCGGTCAGCGTCGTCGGCGGGTTGTGATAGCCACCCGTGTAGCTCCTGGCGCTCAGGCCCTCCTCGCGCAGCGCGCGCGTCGGGGCGAGCAACTCGCCCATCGTGCGCGTCTCGCCGTCGGTGCCCAGCAGACCGACGACCGACGTGACGCCGGCGGTCGTGTAGCTGGACAGGAACGGCGCGGGCACGCGCGTGTGCGCTCCAGCCTCGCCACCACCGCCCGTCGGGTGCGCGTGACCGTCGACGAGGCCCGGGATCACGCGCTCGCCGGCGAGGTCGATGTCGTGCGCGATCACCTGGCCCGGCATCGCCGGCAGATCGTCACCGATCCACAGGATGCGCTCGCCGCCAACGACCAACGTCTTCCGACCCAGGGGATCGGGAGCATAGACCTCGGCGTTGCGAAGGATCGAAAGCAATAGGGGGGGCAGGTGGAGAGACACGATCGGAGGAATCGCGGTTGACCGAATTCTAACGAGGATGGGTGGTCCTCGCGCGCCTTTGGGGCCGGGATGATCCCCCCTATCGGCAGGATTTCGGTGGAAGGTGACCGGCGACTTGCGCACTGGGGCCCTTCTCGGATCCGATGGAACGATGCGCTTATTGGTTTGGATGCTCGGGCTCGTCGTTCTAGTAGCACTTGCCGTGATCTTGGGCTGGGGGAGCCTCGAGACGGACGGGCCAGAGCTCGAACCGGCGCTGGATCCGGCGTCGAAGTCGTCCAGCGGGCCGCTCGAAGGATCGCCGGACCCGCGAAGTGAGTTGGCCACCGTCGGGGGTGCGCAGGACGGACGGATCGTGGCGGGCGACTCCGGACAGGCGACCCGCAGACAAACGATCACCGGACATGTGGTCCTCGACCCGGACTGCCCGCAAGACGAGGTCATCGAGTTGATCGCCAGCGCTTCAGGCGGTCATGACGATTGGCGGATCGAGATCCAGCAGGACCGCTCCTTTCAAGCCACGTTCCCCTACGGGTCGCACTCGTGCGCGATTCGGGTGGCTGGGCGTTACCACTTCGGGCGCACGGCTTTCGACCCGCACCGCCAGCAGGGTGTACTGATCTTGAAGCCCGTGCTGGGCGGCCTCGTTCGTGTGCAACTGGATCGGTCCGATCCGGACCTCATTCCAGACAAGATCGGAGCTCGACATGACGACGGATACGTTCCAGGCGTCGCACTCGGGGAGGGGATCTACGAGATTCCGGGGCTCGACCCTCTGGTCAAGTTCAACGTCTTCGCAGAGTTCGCAAGCTGGGTGAACCCTGTGCAACGAGGTGTCCGGGTCCGTGCCGGTCAGATCACCGATATCACCTTGACCGTTGCCGCCGGTGCGCGCATCACCGGCCGGGTCTTGGACGAGTCGGGCAACCCAATCCCTGGTGCGACGCTCACGGCAGTTTCTCGTCTTGGCCGTGGCAACCTGGGCCCATTCGCAGGGGAAGCCAAGACCGAAGCGACCGATGATGGCTTGTTCGACCTGAGGGGCATTCACGCTGGGTGGACGACCCTCAGCATCTCGGCCAAGGAATTCGTGAGACGACGAGTGGACTTGGACGTGATGGAGGAAGGCCAGGTCGTCACGGACAAGGAGTACGTCCTGGAAGCTCGCAGTGGAGGGATCGTGTCCGGGACAGTTCATTGGCCGGATGGACAGCCCGCGAGCGACGGCCGCGTGAGGTGCACCTCCAACGAACCCTCCGTGACGCTGATGTCCTTCGTCAGGCTGGACGGGTCTTTCCAGGTCGAAGGTCTCCCGGAGGGCGTGGTCGATGTCATCGCGGAGTCCTTGGGCGATGAGGTGCACGCTGCGGGTCGAGCGACGCTCACGGCCGTTCCTGTGGGAAGTAAGGAGGTCGCTCTCGTCCTGGGACCGACGGACCACTTGTTGGGAATGGTCGTCGACGACCGAGGAGTCCCTGTGTCGGATTTCATGGTCGAAGCGCATGTCATCGAGGGTGGGGGGACGAACTTCTCGGTCGAATCTGCCTCGACATCGCAAGAAGGCGCGTTCGACCTGGACGGACTCTTCGACGGCATCTGGTCGATCCAGGCCGAGGCGGATGGGCACGCCGCGTCCACTCTTCAGTTCGTGTCGATGCCCTCGACGTCCGGAGGCCTGGTCCTGCGCTGTCCGAGATCGGCTTCGATCGAGGGGCACGTCACAGCGTCGTCCGGCGAACCGATCCAGGGTGCGAGAGTCGAGGTCCTGTCCGCAGAAGGCAAGAGCGTCGACACCAAGTCCGATGCCTCGGGAGCCTTTGCGATGTCCGACCTGGCGATCGGCCCGGTCACCGTGAAAGCGACTCTCGACGGGCATGCCCCTTCCACGGTCCTACACCTCGACCTGGCCGCTGGGGACCAGCGCGAGAACATCGCACTGGCCCTGCGAACCGGAGCCACACTGACGGGTGAGATGCACGCCTCGATCGCGAATCCAGGCAGTCGCAACGTCATCGCGACACGCGTCGAGTCGTTCGAGTCCGTGAAGATCGACGTCGACGCCGACGGCAAGTTCGAACGGTCCGGGATCCGTCCTGGACGCTACTTCGTGGCTCGCGATTGGATGGGCGGTGACGATTGGGTCCTGAACTACAGCAGCCGGCTCGAGGTCGAAGTCGAGTTGACCGAGGGAGGCACGACGCACGTCGTCCTCGGGAAGGACCAACCCGGTGTCGTTCAAGTCGTGGGGACGGTACGTGAGAACGGGAAATGCGCTAGTGGTTACACGGTCTATGTCTTCGGAACGGTCCGCGGCGAGCGGCAGATGCCCATCTCGATCTCCCGTACCAATGAGCTCGGCATCTTCGAGGTCACGGTCACCAGCGCCGGCGACTACCGGTTCTCCATCGGCGAACAACAAGTGGCACAAACGGTCTTCCAGCGTCACGTCGCCGAAGGATCGCGAGTCGAGTTGAGCTTCGACATGCCCACCGGGATCGTCAAAGGCCGCGTCCTCCAGGCTGGAGGTGCCCCATCGGCCAAGCACTCGATCTCGTTGACGCTGCAAGACGCACCCAGCGAGACCCGCGAGTTCGGGGAACTGCGATTGGTGCAAACCGATTCGAGTGGTGACTTCGAGGCCACGAACCTGGCACCCGGCCGCTATCGACTTCGGGCGACGGGCTCCGGCAGCAGCTTCGGCAAACCCGGCCATGCCCACGAGGTGCAGCGCGACATCATCGTCCTGGACGGAGAAACCACCGAGGTGTTGGTGCAGCTTCAACACCAGGCGATCCTCGAAGGCACCCTGCTCGACGCCGATGGACACCCTGCTCCTGGGATTCGAATCGCCGCTTTCGATGCGAATGGCGAACCGCACCGTGTCTGGACTGATGAGTTCACCGATGCCAACGGCAACTTCCGGCTGTTGGGTGTCCCGTCGGGCACGATCACCGTTCGAGCAACCACGCACGACGGACTCGAAGCCACAGTCGAGGTCCAAGCTCTTGCTGGTGAGACCCATTGGGTCGAACTTCAACTTCCATGATGCGGTCGCGCCTCTGCGTCTTCCTCGGCCTCGTCCTGACGATCGCGCTCGGGTTGGCTTCTCGTTCGACGAGCACCGCCGTACCCGAGTTCTTCGCCGTTCACGCCGGCGATGCCCTGTGGACCGTCGCGCTCTGGTTGTCGCTCGCGTTCGTTCGCCCCGATGCACGCTCGTTCGTCCTGACCATCCTCGCGCTCGGCATCAGCTTCCTGGTCGAGATCAGTCAGCTCTGGCATCCCGATTGGCTCGACGCCCTGCGCAGCACGACCTTCGGCGCACTGGCCTTGGGCACCGACTGGGACGCCCTGGACCCCGCTCGCTATGTCGCGGGCGCCCTGCTCGTCGTGACCGTCGACCGCATTGGACTCCTCGGATCCAAGTCGACCCCGGACTCGGTATCCTGACGCCGTCGCGCCTCCCCCACGCGACCGCACCCACATGGAAGTCATCATCCTGGAATCGGCGCAGGCGGCGAGCGAACTCGCGGCGCGCCTCGTGGCCCGTCGCGTTCGTGAACTGCCCGAATGCACGCTCGGCCTCGCCACCGGCGGCACGCCCAAGGCGCTGTACGCGGAGTTGATCCGCATGCATCACGACGAAGGGCTCGACTTCAAGCGCGTCACGACGTTCAACCTGGACGAGTACCTGGGCATCCCCGGCGACCATCCCGGTTCGTACCGGCGCGAGATGCAAAAGGGACTGTTCGACCACCTGAACATCCCCAGCGATCGAACGCACTTGCTCGACGGCAGCACGCACGACCCCATCGCCGAGTGCGCCGCGTTCGAGAACCGCATCCAGCGCGCGGGCGGCATCGACCTGCAGCTCCTGGGCATCGGCGGTGACGGTCACATCGGCTTCAACGAGCCGACCTCCTCGCTCGCCTCACGCACGCGCATCAAGACGCTGACGCGCGAGACGCGCATGAGTCACGCCGGACACTTCGGCGGTGAGGCCAACGTCCCGCCGCACGTGTTGACGATGGGAATCGGCACGATCCTCGAGGCCGAGGAACAGGTGCTGCTTGCATTCGGCGAGTCGAAGGCCGACGCGATCGCCGCGACCGTCGAGGGTCCGGTGACCGCGTACGTGCCCGCGTCCTGCCTGCAGATGCACAAGAACGTTCGCATCTTCCTGGACGAAGGCGCGGCGTCGAAGCTGAAGCGCGCGCGCTACTATCGCGAGACGTTCGCGGGCAAGCCCGACTGGCAACGGGTCTAGCTCAGCCCCGAGGCGCCTCGTCGTCACGACGCTTCGAGTTCGCGCACTTCGAATCGACGAGCGCCCGCGTTGTTGAGTCTTCGCATTCCTGCGAAGGGTCCAATCGGGAGTACGGCGTCAGTCACTTTCCTCCCGGCAGCGCACGACCCGCCCCCGGAAG
>JAJDEX010000489.1 GCA_029259575.1 Planctomycetota bacterium
CCGCGTGCAGGGCAACATCCCCGACGAGTCGGTGCAGAAAGTGCGCGAAGGCGTGTACCTGTCCGACGGCCGGACGGGCGGCGCGCGCATTCTCGTGCAACGCCGTTCGCCCAAGAGCTCGACCTTGCTCGTGTCGATCCACGAAGGCAAGAACCGCGAGGTGCGTCGCATCTTCGCGCGCGTCGGCTACAAGGTCGTCGACCTGATCCGCACCGACATCGGCCCGTTGACCGATCGCGGGTTGAAGGCCGGTCACTACCGAGCCCTGAGTCGTACCGAGGTCGAGGCGCTGCTGCACCTGACGTCGCCGGAAGGCATCCAGGAGAAGGCGGCCGAACGCGAGGCACGCAGTGAACGTGCGCCAGGGCGCGCGCGTGCCACCACGGACCGTTCGAAGAGCCGGGAAGCCGGACGCTCGCCCGCAGCCGGCCGCACCTCGTCCCCGCGCCGTGGCCGGGGTGGAGCGCGGAGGCGGCGCCGTTGAGCGCTTCCATCACCGCGTACCCAGGCACCGGGTCCATCGTCCATGAACATCGCTTGCGCAACGGGTTGCGCGTGCTGATCGTCGAGCGCCACCTGGACCCCGTCGTCGCCGTGACGTTGTGGTACGGCGTCGGCGCGCGCGACGAGCGCGAGCAGGAGGCCGGCGTCAGCCACTTCCTGGAGCACATGATGTTCAAGGGATCCAAGGCATTCGGCAAGGGTGAGGTCGATCGCCTGACCGCCAGCCTGGGCGGATCCAACAACGCCTACACCAGCTACGATCACACCGCGTACTGGTTCGAGTTCGCCAGCGACCGCTGGGAGCAGGCGTTGGACCTCGAGGTGGATCGCATGCGTGGCCTCTTGCTCGACGCCGACGAGTTCGATGCCGAACGCGCCGTCGTGCTCGAGGAACTGGGCATGGGCGAGGACGATCCGTGGCGCAACCTGTCGCGCGAGGTCGGCCAGGTCCTGTTCGGTCGCCATCCTTACGGGCGGCCGATCATCGGCTACCGCGACACGCTGGCCGCGATGGATCCTGCGTCGATGCGCGACTACCACCAGCGCTTCTACCATCCCGGCAACGCGACCCTGTTGATCTGCGGCGACGTGAACCCCAAGGCGGCGTTGAAGGCGGCACGCGCACGCTTCGGCGCGCTCGAGTCGCGCGACGTCGCACCGGTGAACAGCGGCTGGCGTCCCCCGATCGTGCACCCCGAAGGACCCCGACGCTTGACGGTTCGCTGGGACGATCCCGCGTCGCGCATGTTGATGGTTTGGCCCGGCGCCAAGGTCGGCAGCGACGACGACTTCGCGTTGGACCTCGTCTCCAGCCTGCTGACGGGAGGCCGCTTGTCGCGCCTGCATCGGAAACTGGTTCTCGAACAAGGCCTGGCCACCTACGTGTCCGCATCCAACGACGCGCGTGTCGAGGGTGGCGCGTTCTGGCTCTTCGCCGAAGCCGCGCAAGGCGTCGATCCGTCCAAGTTGGAAGAGGCCTTGCGCGCCGAGTTGACGCGATTGTCGACCGAACTCGTGCCGGCGGCCGAGATGAAGCGCGTGCGCCTGACGCTCGAATCGAGCGAGGCCTACGAAGCCGAGACCGTTTCGGACCTGGGCGATCACATCGGTCAGTACGCGGTCGATCAGGACTGGCGCTTGGTGCTCGAGTTCGACGAACGCCGTCGCGCGATCACCGCCAAGCGTGTGCGCGAAGTCGCGGCACGGATCATGGATCCGGAGCGCTGCGTCGTCGGTTGGAGTCTGCCCCGCGCGGACGCCCAGGAGCCCCAAGCATGACCTCGTCCCTGGTCGTTCCCTGCGAACGCTTCGAACTCGAAGGCGGCCTGACCCTCTTGGTCTCGCCGCGCCCCGGCGCCAGCGTGACCGCCGTGCGCCTGCACCTGCGCGGTGGCACAGCGCTCGACCCGGAAGGTCGCGACGGCACGGCGTTCCTGGTGGGCCGCCTGGCCGATCAAGGGACCGAGACCATGAGCGAGTCGGACCTGGCCGAAGCGCTCGAGCCGCGCGGTGGCAGCTTGAGCGGCGACGCGACGGGCCTCGCCGGTTCGATCGCCGGAGGTGGCTGGAAGCTCCTGCTCGAGAAGCTGTTCGACCTGGCGCGCAACGCGGCGTACCCCAAGGCGGAGGTCGACGTGCAACTGCGGCGCTTGCTGTCGCGGTTGTCCGTCGAGCGCGAGGATCCGCGCAGTCAGGCGGGGCTGTTGTTCCGCAAGGCGATCTATGGAGACCACTGGCTCGGTCGCTCGGCCCACGGAACGTTCGACACGGTTGGGACGATCACCGCGCGCCACCTGCGCACGCACCATCGCAAGCACTGGCATCCGAGTCGCATGACGTTGGCGATCTGCGGTGACTTGGATCCCCAGGCCGTACGCCGCGCCGTGTCCAAGTTCATCCAAGGCTGGGATGCGGGTCCGAAACTCACCGCGCCGCAGCCCAAGATCCCGAAGATGGGCGTGCGCGTGGATGCCTTCACGCGCGACCGCGAGCAGGTCCACGTGTTCCTGGGACACTTGGGGGTCCTGCGCGCGAATCCCGACTGGCCGGCGCTGGTCGTGATGGATCACGTACTAGGTTCCGGGCCCGGGTTCACCAGTCGCATCACCAAGCGGCTGCGCGACGAGTTGGGTTTGGCCTATTCCGTCCATGCGGACATCCACGCGTCCGCGGGACGCCAGCCGGGCATGTTCCGCGCCTACATCGGCACCAGCCCCGAGCACGTGGGGACCGCCATTCGCGGCTTTCTGGCCGAGATGCGCTCGATCCGCAAGGACGGCGTGACCCAGGACGAACTGACGACGGCCAAGGACTACCTGCTGGGTTCGTTCGCATTGGGCTACGAGCGCGCATCACGCCGCGCCGGTCACCTGGTCGCTGCCGAGCTGCATGGCTTCGGCGAGGATCACCTGGACCAGCTGAGTCAGGCCTACCGAGCGATCACCGCCGACGACGTGCAGCGGGTCGCGGAGACCTATCTGCATCCCGAGTCGTGCTGCGTCGTCGGGGCCGGACCCGTGACCAAGAAGGACCTCTCCGCCGCGCTGGCGTAGGTCCGGATCAGGGCTGGTCCAGCAATTGGAGGACCGCATCCTCCATCGACTCGAGCGGCAACGGCCCCGCTTCGATCAGCGCGGCGTGGAACGTTTCGCGGTCGAAATCCTCCTGCAACCTGGAGGCGATCCGTTGGCGCAGGTCGCGCATGCGATGGAGCCCGACCAGAGCGGCGGTTCCGCTGGCCGGGATCGCTTCGATACCGTTCACGATCCAGCGAGCATCGATCTCGCGCTCGGCCGTGTTCGTCACGATGTACTGCACGGCCCGTTCGGGCGTCCAGCGATCCATGTGGATCCCCGTGTCGGCGACCGCGCGCGCCGCACTCAGGAGCTCCTCGCACACCCAGCCGATCTCGGACCAGGCATCCGGCGTGCGTTGCGTCTCGCGTCCGAGGGCCATGGCGTACAGCGCCCAGCCCTCTTCCCAAGCGGGCCAGCGCAGGCTGCGGCGGATTCGGCCACGCCGTGGGAACACGTCGTCGCCGACCACGGTGGTGAGATACCCCGGCCACGCGTAGCGGGACAGGAAGGCCTCGATGCGATAGGGGCCGAGGCGCTCCGGATGGGACAGATCGACCCACAGCACCGTGCCCGACCCGTCGTGTCGATCGCTCTTCCTGGGTGACGCGGGCGTCAATCCGTTCGGAAGGGCGCGAACCTGGAGTCCCGCAACCTCGGCGCGCGGCTGGACCGCTAGCAACCACGCGTCGCGTCCGGCATCACCGGGCGGGAAGCGCAACTCGGGGTGGGAGCGCATGGACTCGAGGAACTCGAGGACATCGCCGGCGAACCCGACCCGGGACGCGAGCTGGCGCAGGTCGGCATGCAGGCGGGCGACTTCGGCGAGCGCCAGTTCGTGGAGCGCGGCGGGCGTGATCTCGGTCGTGGTCGCGCGGCGCAGTGCGGCTTGATACCCGTCGCGCCCACCCGGCAGGCGCCAGAAGCCTCCGTCCTCGGGACCGTCGGCGGCCGTGTCCTCGAGGGCGCTCACCAAACGGGACGCACCTTCACGAACAGGACCTTCGAGCGCGCTTCGGCAACGTCCGGCCAGTCGCAGTCGCGCGAACGCCTCGATCTTGGCGACCGAGTGGATGCGTTCCACCAGGGGCCCCTTGAGTTCGGCGGGGGAGATGTAGAGCCGTTCGATCTCGTCACGCGCGGCCAACGCCATCGATCCAGGCATCGCGATGCCGCGGCTGGCGCGGTCCCGAATCTCGTTCGCGACGAAGGAGAGTTGCTGGCCGAGGGACTCGAGGCGCTGCGCGTAGGCCTCGGCGCTCTCGAGGTCGTCGACGCGAACGTGCAGCAGCAGGTGCATCGGCAGTTCGCGGTGCACGCCATGGTGCGTGGACAGGAGCGGCAGGTTCCCGCGCCAACCGAGCTCGTCCAGGGCGATGCGGTCGGCCAGGCTGATGAGCTCGAGGTCCCGTTCCTCGCTGTCGTCGAGCCGACGCGCATTGAATCCCCGTTCCGCGCGGTCCAGCTCGCGCCGCAGCAGCATCGCGGTCTCGATCGCGAAACCGTCCGATAGGTCGGCCCAGCCCGAGCGCACGCCAGGCATGCCGAGTCGATCCGCCAGGAGCGGGTCGCGATCCAGCCGCGCCAGGAACGCCTCGGTCAGGAATCCCTGCACGCGCTCCGGCTCGCTGCGGGCCACCGAGACCCGCCCGACGCTGTACTTGGCGCCGCCCCCACAGGCGGTCGTGGCGAGGCAACCCAGGAGGAGTGCCCAGCGCGAGAGGAGGGGGCGGAGAGGCGGCTTCATGGGTCGAGCGGTGGGGGCCGGAGCGGGCCAGGGATCGGCCGGTCTCTGGACCAACCGTCGGGCTCGACAGGGTATCCTCTCACCCACGAGTTTCCCCAGGACTCGAGACTCCCGTGAATACCGAAACCCAGACCCCCAACAGCGAAGCCGTCACGCGGGGAATCCGCATCTCGGCCGAGGCCCAGTACCTCGACAGCGAATCCGATCCGTCCCACGGTCGGCACTTCTACGTCTATCGCATTCGGATCACGAACGACGGCACGGAGACCGCGCAGCTGCTCAGTCGTCGTTGGGTGATCCTCGACGCGAACAATCGTCGCGAAGAGGTCCAAGGCGAAGGCGTCGTCGGCAAGCAGCCCAAGTTGCAGGCCGGCGAGAGCTTCGAGTACACCAGCTACTGCCCGCTGCGGACTTCCTGGGGCACGATGGAAGGCAGCTACGCCTTCCGCACCGACGGCGGCGAAACGTTCGAGGCCGAGGTCGCGCGCTTCTTCCTGGCGCCGAACTCCGCGAACGCGATCGTCCACGACTCCGAGGTCTGAGGCCATCCACGCAGTGCGTCGGCGTGATCGGATCAGAAGGACGCGATCAGCGCGTTCGAGAAGTTCGCGCTCGGCTGTCCAGCCGAGTCGATGTCGCGATACCAGAGTTGGAACGACCAGAGGTCGCCCGGCTGGATGACCTGGCCCGCCGGTGTGAACGGCAGTTCGAAGGGAACGTCGAACCCCGATCCGCCTGTGGACGGAGCCGTTCCCGCGAGGTTCTGCAGCACCCCACTCGCATCGAACTGGCCCACCGAATCGAGTTGAGGGAGCCCTTGGTTGGTTGCGATCGACGAGGTGTAGCGGCCCATCGGCGACTCGAGACAAAGGACGCCTTCGAAGATCGGAAGCGAAACGGCGGATCCCGCGGACATCAAGAAGAACCCGAACGAGCCGGGCGGACCACCCGTGGCCTCGATGTGGCACCCGGTTTCGAACAGCGGCGGAGGAAGAACGAAGGGGCAGCCACAATCCACGAAGCTGGACTGTAGCGTCACCGCTCCGCCCAGGTGGTGTGTGGACGCTGGGTCACATTCGATCCACCCTGGACACGAGGCGCACGCGGTCGCCGCGG
>JAJDEX010000490.1 GCA_029259575.1 Planctomycetota bacterium
TGACGGTCTTCTGCTACGGCGCGATGGTGCCGATCGTCGAGAAGGCCGCGGCCCAAGCGGCTGAAGGCGGCATCGACGTGTTGGTCATCGACCTGCGCACGCTGTTGCCGCTGGACGAGTCGGCGGTCCTCGCCGCAGCCAAGCACACCGGCCGCGTCGTCGTCGTCCACGAAGCTCCGCGCTTCTGTGGGTACGGCGCCGAGATCAGCGCTCTGATTGCCGAGCAAGCCATCGAGTACATGGAGGCGCCCGTCAAGCGCGTCACCGGATTCGACACCCCGTTCCCGAACACTCTCGAACACCACTACATGCCCGATGAGCGTCGAGTCCTCGACGCGATCGAGCACGTGCGGAACTTCTAGTCGCACTCAGCAGCGCTGCATCCACCCAGAACTGCACCCCACCCAGAACCATGATTGAGTTCAAGCTTCCTGACATCGGTGAAGGCGTCGCCGAAGGCGAGATCGTCCAGTGGCTCGTTGCCGAAGGTGATTCGGTCGACGAACACCAAGCCGTCGTCGAGGTGATGACGGACAAGGCGACGGTCGAGGTCCCCGCACCCGCGGCGGGCACGATCACCAAACTGCTCGCCGCCGAAGGGGACACGATCCCCGTCGGCAACGTGATCTTCCACCTGGACAACGGTGGTGGGGGAGCCGCGGCGCCCGCGCCCGCTGCTGCACCCGCTGCCGCACCGGCACCCGCTCCTGTTGCAGTCGCAGCAGGTGGTGCCGCGACGGCAGTCGCCGCACCGCCGGCTGCGGCCACGGGCAAGACCATCGAGTTCAAGCTGCCCGACATCGGCGAAGGCGTGGCCGAAGGTGAGATCGTCACCTGGCTCGTCGCCGAGGGTGCTGTGGTCGAGGAGCATCAAGCCGTCGTCGAAGTCATGACGGACAAGGCGACCGTCGAGGTCCCCGCGCCCGCGGCCGGCACGATCTCGAAGATCCTGGTCGCTGCTGGGGACACGGTTCCGGTCGGCAGCGTCATCTTCCATCTGGCCACGGCCGGTGGGGGCGCCGCCGCGGCTCCCGCGCCCGCTGCGGCCCCCGCTGCGACCTCCGCGTCGGCTCCGGCAACGAACGGTGCAGCCCCCGCGGCAGTCGTTCGCGACCCTGGCGCCAAGGTGCTCGCGGTTCCCAGCGCGCGCCGCGTCGCCCGGGACATGGGGATCGACCTCGCTCAAGTGCCCGGCTCGGGTCGCAACGGTGTGATTCGTCGCGCCGACGTCGAGGCGTTCTCGACGAGCGCACCGGCAACGGCTCCGGCAGCCGCGCCCGCAGCGTCGTCCAAGCCCGCGGTCCCCGCCGCCGCGACGCCGACCTACGCGCCGCCGACGGCCGACGACATCCGCGTCCCGTTCCGTGGTGTGCGGCGCAAGATCGCGGAAGCGATGCAGCGTTCGAAGTACACCGCACCGCACTTCACGGTCGTCGAGGAGATCGACGTCACCGAGCTCGTCGCGTTGCGCGGCCGGGCCAAGGCGTTGGGTGCGCAGCAGGGCGTCAAGATCACCTACATGCCCTTCATCATGAAGGCCGTCGCGAACGGCTTGATGAAGTTCCGCATGTTGAACGGCTACCTCGACGAGGCCGCCGGCGAGATCATCCAACCCGGCACGGTCAACCTGGGCATCGCGACGGACACGCCGAACGGCCTGATCGTCCCGGTGATCCCGAACGCCGAACAGAAGGGTCTGATGCAGTTGGGTGCCGAACTCGGCGACCTGGCGGAACGGACCCGTGAGGGCAAGGTGAAGCCGGACGAGCTGCGCGGCAGCACGTTCTCGATCACCAACGCCGGCAACATCGGAGGCACGCTCGCCACGCCGATCATCAACTTCCCGGACATCGCGATCCTGGGCGTACACCGCATCGTGAAGCGTCCCGGTGTCGTCGAGACGCCCGAGGGCGATCGCATCGAGGTGCGTCAGTACATGAACCTGTCGTGCAGCGTGGATCATCGCCTCGCCGACGGTGCGGACGCGGCGCGTTTCCTCGCGTACATGCGCACGCTCCTCGAGGATCCGGGTCTGCTCGCGCTCTGAGTCGCACGTCTTGACCACGACCTTCCAGATCCTGTCCGAGGACGGCACCTTGGTCGGCGAGCGCCCCACGCTCGACGCCACCAAGGTGAAGTCGCTGTTCGTGCACATGCTGCGCATCCGTGCCCTCGACGGGCGAATGCTCAAGCTGCAGCGCGCCGGACGGGTCGGGTTCGTCGGTACGGCCCAGGGACTCGAGGCGACTCTGGTCGGCGCCGCGGCTCCGCTCGAGCCCCAGGACTGGCTGTGGTCGGGACTGCGCGAGGGCGGCGCTGCGATGATGCGTGGCTTGCCGCTCGGTGAGTACATCGCCCAGATGTACTGCAACGCGAACGACACCGCGAAAGGGCGTCAGATGTGCAACCACTTCCAGCACAAGGGGACGAACTATCCCAGCTGGTCGTCGGTCATCGGCACGCAGATCCCGCACGGCGTCGGCGCCGCGTTCGCCAGCAAGCAGCGCGGCGAGGACGTCGTTCACGCCATCCACTTCGGCGACGGCGCGACCAGTTCGAACGGTTTCCACAGCGCGATGAACTTCGCCGGCGTTTGGAAGGTGCCGGCCGTCTTCGTCTGCACCGACAACGGATGGGCGATCTCGGTCTGCTCCTCCCAGCAGACGGCCGCCGATTCGTACGCCGACAAGGCCGAGGCCTACGGCATGCCGGGCATCGAGGTCGACGGCAACGACCTGCTCGCGTGTCACGCCGCGATGCAGAAGGCCGTGGGTTGGGCGCGTTCGGGCGGCGGCCCCACGCTGCTCGTGCTGCGCACCTACCGCATGCTGGGTCACTCCAGTTCGGACGATCCGACCAAGTATCGCGACGATGCCGAGGTCGCCGCCTGGGCCGAACGCGATCCGATCGATCGCGTCGAGCGCTACCTGATGTCGCTGGGAACCCTGAATCCCGGCGAACGCGACCAGATCGAGGCGTCTCTCATCGAAGAGATCGACGCCGCGATCCATGAACAGGAAGCCGCGCCGCCGATGGCCTTGAAGACGCTCGTCGAAGACGTCTACGCCGAGGTCCCGCGCCACCTGAAGCAGCAGTACAACGAGTTCATCGAAGTCGCCGAACGGCGGGGCGATGCCCAGCCCGGGGACGGCGCCTTCCCCCTCTGATCCTGGCCCGATCGGGCCACCTGTTTCCCATGAGCCAACCTCGCAACGTCGTCGTCATCGGCGCCGGACCCGCTGGATACGTCTGCGCCATCCGTCTCGCCCAACTCGGGCAGAAGGTCACCGTCATCGAGAAGGAAGCCCTCGGCGGCACCTGCTTGAACGTCGGGTGCATCCCCTCGAAAGCCCTGATCGCCGCCGGCGCGTTGTTGCACAAGGTGCAGAACGCGCAAGCGATGGGCATCACGGCCAAGGACGTCAGTCTCGACGTCGGTCAGTTGGTCGAGTGGAAGCAGGGCATCGTCGGCAAGCTCACCGGTGGCGTCGGCGGCCTGCTGAAGAACCACGGCGCGACCGTCATCTACGGCACGGCCTCGATCACCAGCAAGACCTCGGTCGAGGTGACCAGCTCCGAGGGCAAGCAGACCCTCAATTGCGACGACATCGTCATCGCGACGGGCTCCGAACCGATCGAGATCCCGGGCTTCGCGTTCGACGAGGACAACGTCTGGAGCTCGACCGGCGCGCTGCGCCCCGACAGCATCCCGAAGCACCTCGTCGTCATCGGCGGCGGCTACATCGGCCTCGAGATGGGCATGATGTACCGGCGCCTCGGTTCCGAGGTCACGGTGCTCGAAGCCTCGCCGCGCGTGCTGCCCGGTCAGGACGAGGACTGCGTCAAGATCATCCAGCGCTCGCTGAAGAAGTCGAAGACCAAGGTCATGACCGAGACCTTCGCCAAGAGCTGGAAGAAGGACGCTGGTGGCCTCGTCGTCACCGTCGAGAAGAACGGCAAGACCGAGACGGTCACCTGTGACCAGATCCTGTCGACCGTCGGGCGCAAACCGTACTCCGCGGGCCTCGGCCTGGAGAAGCTCGGCCTCGAGCTGAACCGCGGCTTCGTCAGCACGAACAAGAAGATGCAGACGTCGATCCCGAACATCTACGCCGTCGGCGACATCGCCGGGCAGCCGATGCTCGCGCACAAGGGCAGCAAGGAAGGCCTCATCGCCGCCGCCGTCATCGCCGGCCAGAACGACGAGTACGACGCCAAGTGCGTGCCCGCCGTGATCTTCACCGCGCCCGAGATGGCGTCGGTCGGTCTGACCGTCGAGCAGGCCGAGGAACAAGGTCTGAAGACGCGCGTCGGACAGTTCCCGTTCGCCGCATCCGGTCGCGCCATGAGCCTCATGGAGACCGAGGGCTTCATCAAGATCGTCGCGGATGCCAAGACCGACGAGGTCCTGGGCGTTCACATGGTCGGACCCGAGGTCACCGAACTCATCGCCGAGGCCGCGCTGGCCATCGAGATGGGCGCGACGACCGAGGACATCGCGCGCACGATCCACGCGCACCCGACGTTGCCCGAAGTCATGATGGAAGCGGCGGAATCCGTCCACAACATGGCCGTGCACATCTTCCAGAAGAAGTGAACGTGAGCGACGAGTCCGACCTGCCGTTGCTGGACGTCCTGCGTCTGGGGCGCAAGCCCTACGACGAGGTCCACGCGCTCCAGCAAGAACTCGTCGCGAAACGCATCGCCGGCGAGATCCCGGACACGCTGATCCTGGTCGAGCACGATGCGGTCGTCACGCTCGGTCGCAAATCGCCCGATGGGGATGCGGCCGACGTCGACGTCCCGAAGTTCGAGGTCGAGCGCGGCGGCGAAGCGACCTATCACGGTCCCGGCCAGATCGTCGCGTACCCGATCTTCCTGCTGCCCGAAGGTCGCCGCGACCTGCACGCCTACCTGCGCGATCTCGAAGAGGTCGTCCTGCGCGTGCTCGACGAGGTCCAGGTCGAAGGGCGCCGCGTCGACGGCAAGACCGGCGTGTGGATCGGCGATCAGAAGGTCGCCTCGATCGGCGTCGCGGTCCGGCGTTGGGTGACCTGGCACGGTCTCGCGCTCAACGTCCACACCGACCTGAACGCCTTTCAGTCGTTCCAGCCGTGCGGCCTCGAGCCGGACGTGATGACGCGACTCGCGGACCACGCGGCCGTGCCGCCGGCGCTGATCCTGTTCGAGGTGTTGATCGTGAAGCACGTGCTCGAGGTCTTCGGCCTGCGCCTGCCCGACCCGCCTCCCCTGGCAAGCCCACCCGAAGGTGGAAGCTGCGGATTGGATGAACGGGGCTTCCCCCAGTTGCCGATCCTGGGAGAGTGAGCGCCCCGGATCCTCGGGGGCGCCGGCCATGTACAAGAAGGACCACATCCCCGAGCTCGACGGCATCCGCGCGATCGCGGTGCTGTTGATCATGTGGATCCACTTGCCGGTGTCCTTCCTGGGCGAGGGCTCGGTCGAGCTGCGCAAGCTGCTGTTGCCCGGCAACCTGGGCATGGACCTGTTCTTCGTCCTGTCCGGATTCCTGATCACGCGGATCCTGTTGGTCGATCGGGAAGCACCGCACGCGCTGCGCGATTTCCTGACGCGGCGTTTCCTGCGGATCTTCCCGACGTACTACCTGCTGCTCGCGGTGCTCGTTCCGACGATGATGTGGGAGGAGGTCGTCGCGTGCGCCACGTACACGACGAACTACGCGTTCCTGTTCATGCACGGGTCGAGCTACATGTCGCACGCATGGTCGCTCGCGGTCGAGGAGCAGTTCTATCTGATCTGGTCTCCCCTGGTGATCCTGCTGACGACGCGGATGAGTCGCAATCTCATCGTGTACGCCGCGTTCCCCGGAGCTGCACTGACCTGTCTGGCGGCGATCGTGTGGGGCGACTGGGGAGCGCACGGGCACGCATTGCGCGAGTTGTTGGTGCACGGAACGACGACACGCATCTTGGCTCTCGGCTCTGGGGCCTTGTTGGCTTACCACGAAGCTTCCGTCCGAAGTGGAGGCAAGCGCGTGGCCTTCCTCGTGACCGGACTCCTCGCGCTCGCCTACCTGCTGTCGCAGTCCGCGCTCGGGTCCTTCGGTCTGATGCGGCCCCTGATCGATGCTGTGCCCGAAGGCGTTCAGCCGCGGGACGTGATGATCGCATTGCGCTTGTTCAGCGTCCCGGCCGTCGCGCTGGCGGTCGTGGCGTTGGCGGTGGGAACGACAGGCCAGCGGACGCCGTGGGGCTTCGTCCTGCGCGCTGGCATCCTGCGCGGCATCGGCCGCATCAGCTACGGTCTGTACCTCTACCACTACCCGATCTTCCGCAAGGTGCGGGTGTTGGCGGAGGATCCCAACGCGCCGGGGCACGTGGCTGTCGCGCTCGGCATCGTGCTGACTTTCGTCGTGGCGATCGCGTCCTACTACGTGATCGAGCGTCCGTTGATGCAATGGGGCAAGCGTTTCCGCGCCCCCGTCGAAGCACCGACGCCCGCCGCCTGATCGGGGCCATGTCGGTCCTACGGGGCCGCGAACGGGGATGGGTCCCAGGCTGATCCACGCCTCGGAATGGGAATGCGAGTTCCTTCGGATCACGCTCGATTCCGGCGTTCCTGGCGGACGAAGAGGCCTTCAGTTGATGTGCCGACGGGTTCAGCAACCCCTCCGCCCGCTCCCGCGCTCC
>JAJDEX010000050.1 GCA_029259575.1 Planctomycetota bacterium
TGCACGCCCCAGGCCCACCCGAGTCGCCGCAGGAGTCCGAACCACAGGACGAGGTGAGTCACCAGCAAGGTGAGCGTGATCGCGAGCACCCACGCGGCGTCGTCCTTGGGACTGGGATGCCCGATGCCAGCGGACAGCCCCGAGATCGCCACCATGAACAGGACGAAACCCAGGCCTGCGATCATCAACGCGTCCAATGCCAGCAAGCCGATCACCGCGACCGGGCGACGTGCGCGTTCGACCGCAGGTCGGAAATGAGACTCGGCGAGGGGCGAGATGCTCCCTCCGTCGGAACGGGTGGTGGGCGTCATCATGCGTCGCCTTCCGATACGGCCAAGCGATGCATCGGACGATACCATGCGCCCATGGAAACCCTGACTCTGGTCCTCGCCGGGCTCGCCCTGGCCGTTGCGGTGGCTGCTTGGCTCAAGGCCTCAGGCCTGCGCGTCGACCTCGATGCGCGTGGCACGGAAGCGCGCCGACTCGTCGGCAACGTGCAGGAGGAGGTCGCGAACCACCTCGAACTGCACAAAGCCTTCCTGTCGCGACTCGCCAGCGGCGAAGAACTGACGCCCCAGATGATCGCCGACGATCAACTGTTCACGGACGTGAACGAGACGGTCATCGCGGAACTCATCGCCGACGACAAGGTGCTCGTCATCGACGTGCGCACGACCCAGGAGACCGACGTCGGCTACATCCCGGGCGCCATGCTGCTGCCGATCGACCAGTTCGAATCGCGCGCGGGCGAGATCCCGAAGGAAGGTCGCAAGCTGGTGTACTGCGCGGCCGGGGGACGTTCCGCCGCTGCGTGCGAGTACCTGGCACGCGAGGGCTATCAGGGCTTGATGAACATGACCGGTGGCATCGGCGCCTATTCGGGTCCGCTCGAACGACCGAACAGCTGAACGCGATATGACGAACATGCTCGACTCCGCAACGATTCAGCGCGATCTCGCCTTCGCGCGCGAAGCGGCTCACCTCGCGGGCCAACGCGTGCTCGAACTCGCCCGCGCGAATCGGTGGGAAGGCAAGATGCTCGCCGACGTGGGTGATCAGGCTGCCGACGGATTCCTGCAAGGCCTGATCCAAGGTCGTTACCCCGAGGACGGGATCCTGTCCGAAGAGACGGTCGACACGCCGGATCGGCTCGATCACTCGCGGACGTGGATCGTCGATCCGCTCGACGGAACCAAGGAGTACAGCCAGCTGCGCTCCGACTGGGCGGTCCACGTCGCCTTGACGGTCGATGGAGCCTGCGCGCTCGGTGCCGTCGCGCTTCCCGCACAGGATCGCGTGCTCTGGGGCGTCGCCCAGCCCGGTTCGGTGGATGCGGGGATGGACGGACCAGGGACGTTGCAGCGCGGGGACTCGGGGTGTCCCGACAAGCCGCGCGTCGCGGTCAGTCGCAGCCACACGCCGCCCTGGATCGAACAGTTCGTGAGCGACATCGGCGGCGAGGCCCAACCCGCCGGCAGCGTCGGCAACAAGGTCTGCATGCTCTTCACCGGCGAGGCGGACGTTTATGTCCACAAGATCGGTTTGAAGGAATGGGACACGTGCGCACCCGAAACCGTTGCCCGCGCCCTCGGCTGGCATGTGTGCAAGCTGGAGGGCGCCGAGCATGTCTACAACCAGCGCGACCCGCACAACCACGAATTGGTGGTGTGCCGCCCGGCGATGAAGGACCGCGTACTGGAAGTCCTCGCCGGCTGCGGCGCGCTGAGCTAGGAGCCAATCAGAAGTTCACTTCCGCTCCGGCACGTCGAGCTTCTCGGTGAAATCGCGCCAGGCGGTCTGCAACTCGTACCAATCGACGGTTCCGAAGGCAGCTTCGAGCGCCGCCTCACGTGCCTTGCGTTTGGCCGGCTCGCGTTTCAACGGCGGGACGTTCTCGCCCAGCTTCGCCAGCTCTTCCGCGTACGACGACTTCAACGTGTTGAAGTAGGTCGGCAGGATCGCGCTCCATTCCTTGTTGTTCTCGACGGCGGGCGCGGTGTTGAGGAAGTAGATCAGCGACCAGCCCTGGGCATAGTTCGGTCCACCGTTCGCGTAGTACTGGCGCTGCGTGTAGCTGACGAGGTCCTTCAGCGGAACCCAGTCACGTTTCACTTGACCCCGTTCGACAGCCTGCTGGATGTAGCCCGCGCGCCACGGGTTGACGCCGATCTTGCGGACCTTGCCGCGCTGGATGTCCGAACCGGAGAAGTAGTCGCCGTAACCCTCGTTGAACCACGAATGCGGGGACAACTCGCCCGTGGAGTAGAAGATGTACTGATGGAACGCCTCGTGGTAGAGCACCACGAACGTGTCCGAATCGTCGGGGCGCTGCCCTCTCTCCTGGGTCGCCGCGTCGTAGAGCACGAGTTCTTCGGTGACGTAATTCCAATAGCCCGCCGATTGCGGCATGCCACCGTACGACATGTACTCCGCCTGATCCTTGCAGATGCGCACGGTCGAAACGGCGGTGAACTCCTCGCTGGGCGGGAAGCGCTCGATGTACTCGAGACGCATCGCCTCGATGTCACGCATGATGCGGCGCAACAACGGCTCGTCCGGCGTGTTGAACACGAAGATGTAGTTGTCGCTGTCCTCGGCCTGCCACGGATCGACCAGGGCTTCGCGCACCTGAATGCGATACTCCGGATGGGAATGGCGGCTTTGTTTGTAGTGACGTTCCCACTTGCGCGCCGCGTACTCATCTTCTTCGGGCTCGGCGAGCTTCAGCTTCTGGGCACCCTTGCGCCACAGCTTGACCTCGTCCTCGTAGTCGTCGACGTGGCAGTAGCCGAACATCGCGACCGTTTGGAAGTCGTCCTCGACGACGTATGCGAAACCCTTGATGACGGCACTGTTCTCGGTCGTGACGCGGTACTCGCTCGTCCTGTAGCCCCGCGTCCGCTTGCCATCGCCGATGCGTTTGGCTTCCCAGCCGTTCCCGATCGCGAGGCGCAACCAGCTATCGAAGCCGGTGATGCGTTTCGACTTGACCGTGGTTTTCTCGCCCGCCTTCTTGGGCTCGTCCTTCTTGGGTTTCGGAACGATGATCAAGCGCAACTCCGGCAGGAACCGCGTGTGATCGGCTCGCTTGTCGTCCGGATCCGGCGCCTCCTCCTTCCAGTAGAGGCGAATCCACTTCTCACCGGGCTGAACCGGGATCGGCTCGTAGTCCCGCGGCCGCTCGAGCGAGATCACCCCCATTTCGGGGTGCTTCTCCTTCTTGTATTGGGCAGAGGCGGGCGAGGCCGCGACGAGCGCGGTGACGATCAAACACAGAGCGATGTGGATCCGACGCATGGTCGGAGGTTATCCGACCTGGCTCAGATCTGCACGCCGAGCGGCTTGATCGCGATCAAACCGAACACCATCGACCCCACGACGAACGCAAGAAGTACGCCCAGCGGCCCCCCCATGGGAAACCACGGCGGGCTGCTCTCGGGATACGACTGCAGCGCGATGCGTTGGAACGACGTGCCGCTGAGCGAATCCTCGGCCGGCCAGAGCATCACGTCGAGCAGCGAGCTGACGAGCTCGCCCTGCATCTGACGACCGCGATGTTCGTCGCCGACATAGAGCATCTTGGTCACGGCATCGTCGCCGACCGCGATCTGGATCTCGTACGTGCCGGCAACTTGCGGGAGGAGCTCGACGAAGACGCGACCTTGTCCGGGACTGCGCACGATCGGAGACGCCTGGCTCACGCCCTCGGGCAGTTCGATCGAGACATCGGCTGCCGAGGACTTCTGGTCCTCGTTCAGTTCGATGACCAGCTCGATGCCCTGGCCCGCCAGACCCGGCTCCTGGATCGGCATCGGATCGAATCCGTAGCGCGTCACCATCTGCGCCGCGACGATCACGAACGGGATCGACAGCGGGATGAACGGACCGAAGTTCAGCGCCAGGTATTGAACGTTGCGCAGCAGCACCTTGCAGATCGCCTTCGAGACCAACACCAGATCGTTCTGGTAGATCCGAATCTCGATCATGTGCCCCTTGATCTTCCCCTTGGTGGCGGTGATGCCCGCTTGCCAGGAGATGCGCTTGAACACGACGAGCGCTAGCACGCCGAACACGCCGCTGAGCGTATAGACGGCGAAGCCCTCACCCACCGCCTCGAGGGGCGTGAGCAAGACGTCGAACAAGCTGTTCATCGCGCTGTTGATCGCGTTCATGGGCCGGTTGCCGTGCGGTGCAGCCGGAGGGATCCGGGGTGAGTCTCGGCGCGGCCCCTCATGCGGATGGTTCCGCGGCCACGCCGAAGTGGGCTACGAGATGTAGCCGAGCCCGCGAAGCTTCTCGGTGATGTCGTCGTCCGAGGAAGCTTCCTCGAACTGCGCGATCTCGCGCTCCAGGACGTGGTGAACGAATTCTTCGGCCGAGGCGTAGCCCGCCACTTCCGAGATTTGCTTGATGCGATCGAGGAGGTCCTTATCGACCTTGATCTTGTTGCCGCCGCCGAACATGACTGGATGGGGTGAGGTTCTAGAGGAGAGGGGTATCAGGGACGCGACGCGAGAACGGGCTGCCCGACCATGCCTTGGTCGGGATCGACGCCGTAGAAGCGCAACAGGCTGACCGTCAGGTCCTCCAGCCGCGGATCGTCGGCGGTGATGTCCAGATTCGAGATCAGCACGCCCTTCACCAATCTGGGATCGATGAGATGGCTGCCGTTGAAGGACTTGCCGTCGTCGTTGTCAGCGAGCACGAACGACTCGATCTTGCCCAGGGAGGCTTCATCGGAGTTGCCGTACCCCGCATTGTACCCCACGAGGATTTCGGGGGCTTCGCCGAGGCGCTCCCCCTCGTAGACGTCTTGGGCGAGGTCCGCGCTGGTCACGACGGTGGTCTCGCCGTCTCGGATCGCGAGCAACTTGGCTGCGATCTCGGCCGTGAGCGCATCGGCTGCGGCGCCGGGCTCGACGATGCCCTGAGACTCGCGACCCTTGCGGTTCAGGTAGAGGCCGTTGAAGCCCATGCCGTAAGCGCGGCTCTTGGACCAATCGATTTTGCCGGCGGCGGTGTGGAGGTCGAGTTCCTTCCCGGGCTCGGGCAACGCGACCCCGTCGTTCAGCACCAGGTAGCCCTCGTCCAACAGCCAACGGTTCAGCGAGAACTTGCGGCGCAGCGGCGCGAAGCCGTGGTCGCTCATCACGACGATCGGCGTGTCCATGCCGACCCGCTCGCGGATCTTCCCGAGGATGGGGTCCATCTTCAGGTAGAGGTCGGTGACCACATCCTTCCACTGGCTGCCCTCGCGGCCGGACCACCACGTGCTGCTCTCGTTCGCAATTTTCGGGTCGTACGCGGGATGCTCGGGGTCGCCGTGACGCCACATCATGTGCATCGCCAGGTCGACGGACGAGTAATAGAAGAACAGCAAGCCGCCGTCATCGTCCTCGAGGTAACGGTCGAGCGCGAAGTCGAGCATGCGCCCGCGCTCCTCGTAGACGAGTTGCGCTTGGCGCATGAACTCCTGGTCCGTGATCATGCGGCTCTTCAGCCCGTTCACGTCCTCGGCCATGCCTTGGGTGTAGTACAGGCCGATCGTCTCGGCCAAGGTCGTCGCCGCGTCGGTCGGGTTCGAGACCGGGTTCAGCGGGTTCATCGGATCGACGTTCACCGGCGAGGCGTAGAGCACCAGTTCGGGCGTCACGCTGCGCAGGTAGAAGCGAACGATGCCGCTGACGTCCTGCAAGCCCGCGGGCAAGAGCGAGAAGTTGACCGGGACGAAGGTGCTCCACTGGCCGGGTTCGAGGACGATGACGTCGCCACCGTCGACCTGGACCGCGACGGCGTTCGCGTCCTCGTCGACGAAGATGTCGAGGGGTGCGGTGGCGCGTTCCGTGATCGAAACCGTGTGTTCGTTGTTGTCGGAGTCGGTCTCCTTGCGCGTCTTCGGCTCGACGAACGCATTGTCCAACCCGAAGATCTTGGTCTTCGCCACGCCGCGCGAAACGGTCACGTCGATGACCTTCTTCTTGCCGACCAGATGTGCGGGACGGTTGGTCGTGTACAGCGTCGATTCGCCGTACGCGCTGTCGATCGCGGGCGTCCCCATGCCCGAGAACGCCCAGCCGCGCCCGGTCTCGACCGGGAAGTTGATCGGCATGCGCCAGATGTCCGAGTCGATGCCCTGGTCGCCGAGCCTCGTCCAGAACGCCTGACCGGTGCGGTTCGAATCGCCGCCCGAAGCGCTCGGGAAACGGTACTTGCCGGGCAGCCAGTAGTAGGAGTTGTGCCCTTCCGTGACGGTCGACGGGATGACGCCGTACGACTCCTTCGAGCTGTGCAGGAAGTCGAAGATGCCGTGGCCGCCGGGGTTGCGACCGGTGATGAAGTTCGACCAGGCGACGGGACTCTGCGGAGGAGTCGACGTGCCCAATTCGCGCACGCCGTCGGCCTCGGCCGCGAGCGCGCGGAAGTGCTTCATCCCTTCCGGGTGCTCTTCCATGACCGCGCGCAGGATGTCGGGATCCATGCCGTCGATGCCCAGAACGACGATGCGCGGATGAGCCACGTCCTGGGGCGCGGTTCGACGCACAGGCTTCTTGGGCAACGCGATGACGAACATCACCGCGAGAACAGCGAGTGCGGGGTAGGCGGTCCAGCGCGGAAGCATCAGACGTTCTCCTTGGGCGCGACTTCACGCTCGGGGACTGGGCTCGCGTTCCGGTCGAAGCCGGGCCCCTGGAAGAGCGGCGAGCCCATCATGTAGCGCGGGATGTCGACGCCGAACAGGTCGAGCGCGGTCGGCGCGATGTCGGCCAGGCTGGGGTCGCTCTTGTCGACCTTGCGGTTGCACCAGAACACGCCGGGGACGAGCTTGGGATCGACGCAGTGGTCGCCCGACCAGCTCTTGGTGTTGTCGGTGAAGATCTCGGCCGACACGGCGCCGGTCGCGCAGTCCCACGAGTGGCGATAGCCGCGCTTGTAGCCGATGAGCAGTTCCGGGGCGAGGTCCGCGTACGGTCCGTCGTGCACCTCGCGGGTCAGGAAGACCTCGCTCATGATGCCCTCGCCGTTCTTCGGGTCGATGAGGGCTTCGAGCTTGCCTTTGATCTCCAAGGAGAGCGCTTTGGCCTCGGCGCCGGGCTCGACGATGCCGTCGCGCTCGCGCCCCTTGCGGTTCAGGAAGATGCCGGTCAGACCCAACGTGAACGCGCGCGTCTTCGACCAATCGACCTTCTCGAACCAGTCGCCGGACGTCGTCGCACCGTCCTTGAGCACCAGGTAGCCCTCGTCGCGCAACCACGCGTTGATGTTCACGCCGCGCTGGAACGAACCGAAGCCGTGGTCGCTGATGAACATCAGCACGGTGTCGGGGTCGTCGCCGACCTTCTCCTGCACCTCGGCCAGGAAGTCGTCCATCTTCGCGTACATGTCCGGGATCGTGTCCTTGTAGATCACGGTGTCCTTGCCCACGTTCGCCGGGTGGTCCGGCTCGAGATAGCGATAGAACATGTGGCTGACGCGGTCGGTCGTGTCGAAGACGCACGTGACGAAGCCACGCTTGGTCTTCTCGATCACGTCCCAGAGCTGCTTCTTGCGCTCTTCGAAGATCAGCCA
>JAJDEX010000491.1 GCA_029259575.1 Planctomycetota bacterium
CGCTCTCGACCAGCTCGTAGGCGGCTGCGGGAGCTCCGATCGGCACGCATTCGACCGGTCCGGTCCAAGCGGCGCAGCCTGGGGCGTCGAACCCGATCTTGCGCGCGGCGAACGTGAGCGTCCGAGCGGCGCGCCATGCGACGTTCCAGGGCTCGCCTCGATCCGCATCGATCCCCGACGGCACGTCCAGGGCGAAGCTGGGGGCGGCTTGGGCATCCAACAGAGCGAGCACGTCGGCCAACGTGGCACGCACCGGACCTGCGAACCCCGTGCCCAGGACTGCGTCGACGAAACACGCCGACTCGCCCCACGCGTCCAGCGCAGATAGCAGGGCTGCTGCGTCTGGGACGTCGGTCGTGCCGTGACCCAACGCGTCCCAGGCGCGTCGATTCACGAGTGCGTCGCCCGCCAACCGATCGGTGGGCACGGTGGACGCCAGACGCACGACGTGTCCGCGGACGGCGAGCTGGCGCGCGACGACGTACCCGTCTCCACCGTTGTTGCCGCCGCCGCACACGACCGTGATCGGACCCCGCAAGCCTTCATCCTCGACGGATCGTTCGATGGACAACGCCGCCAGAAGACCGGCGTTCTCCATGAGGATCAGCCCACTCAGTCCGAAATTCGCTGCGAGCAGTTGGTCCAGTCGCCGACAGTGCTCCGTGCTCCAACGACCACGGAAGGGAACCGGCGAACGGGGATCGATCTCGGGCTGGACGTCCATGTGCGCAGACTAACCCGGCGCGTCCGTGCCCAACATCAAGCGTCGGCGGAACAGGATCCAGTCCTCGTCCACCTGCGCGGGCAGGTCGCCGAGATCGGGCTCCAACTCGTCTCCCGCGTTGCGCCCGAAGCGCAGCACGGGGTAGTACGAACGCGCCAGGTCGTCGGCCTCGCGCAGCCAGTGCATGCCGGACACGCTGGCGGGCAGGAGCAGCCAGTTCGGTTCGGTGGTGCGCACCGTCACGGCATCGGAAGCGGAAGCCGGCGGCCCGTACAGGCCACTCGCGTCGAGCGTCTCGCCCCCACCGATCCACACGGGCCGGACCGGAGCATGGGTGTAGAGGAGGCCATCCCCGCGATTCCATCCCGAACGAACGGACCATTCCGCGAACGGCTCCCAGGCGTCCCGTACCGGATCGACCGACGGGCGCAGGAACGTGACGGCCGCGAGCGCGATCGTCGCCGCCAGACCGACGATGTGGGTGCGTTCGAAATGGAGGCTCCGCTCACCGAACATCCAAGTTCCGACGCCCCAACAGAATCCGACCCGAAAGACGTACAAGCCGGGATCCTGGCCTCCCCACAGGGCGAGGACCAAGCAAGGCAGCAGCAACAACAACGGCCGCAGGCCGACCTGCGACTTCACGTGCCACCAGCCGAAGACCAGGCCGGCCACACCGACGACCAGGATCACCCCCGACAGCAGATCGGCGGCGAACAGAGCGTGCCAGGTCGAGGTCGTCACCGGCAACGGATCCCGCGTGAGCAGCCACACGACGGGATGCAGGCTCCCGTCCCCCAGGAGGATGGGCAGCAGGCACGAGCCCGCGACCGTCGCGGGGATCAACACGCGGAAGGGTTGGCGTCGCAACCGATCGAAGACGGCGGGGATCGCGAGGATCACCTCGGGCCGCACGCCGGTCGCCAGACCGAGCACGATTCCGGCCAGCACGGGGCGATTCGCCAGTCCCAGGTGCAAGCCGGCTCCGACGAGGAACACCATCCAAGGACCTTCCCCGCCGATGGCGACGTCCCCTCCCGCGGCCGGCCATGCGGCCAACAGGAGCAAGGGAACCATCGCGGCCGGACCGATGCAGCGGAGCAGCAGTACGGCACAAGCAACCTCGCCGATCAGGGACAGCAGGAAGGCTGCGCGCGGGATGGAACCGAACCACTCGGCCGTCTCCGCCAGGAGCACGGACCATCCGGGAGCGGTCCCGAGCGGCAGCCCGCGACCCTGGGACCACACGACGCCCAGGCCCTCGGACCAATGGCGCGCGCCGATCCAGTTCAGCATCACCGATTCCGGCACGACGACGTCACCCGCGAGCCAGAGTCGACCCACGAGCAGTGCCAAGCCCACGATCACGACGTGGAGCCAACGGGACGGTGTTCCGGCCTCCATCGAACGCGTCCTAGAAGTGAGTGGCGGCGGAACGCAGCCAGGCCCGTTCGTAGGCCGGAGGAACGGGATCGAACAGCAGTGCGCCGTTCTCGATGAACGGGTAGAGCTCGAAGTAGCTCTTGACCTCGCTCGGACCTGTCCGGCGCATCAACATGTGCGGAGTCAATTCGCTCGGCGTGTCGAGGCCGGCCGCCCCGAGCAGGTCCAGGAAACTCTGAATCGTCTCCTGGTGATAGTTGGCAACGCGCACGGACTTGGACGGGACGTCGAGCCCCGCGGCCAGACCGGGGTGTTGCGTCGCCACGCCGACGGGACAGACGTTCTCGTTGCACCGCCGCGCTTGGATGCAACCGAGCGCCATCATCATCGCGCGGGCGGAATGACATATGTCAGCGCCCATCGCGAGGTTGGAGGCGATGTCGAACCCAGAGAGGACCTTGCCGGACGCGATGACCTTGACCTTGTCGCGCAGGGCGAACCCGACGAGGCAGTTGTGTACGTAGACGAGGCCTTCGCGCCGCGGCATCCCCACCGAGTTCGAGAACTCGACGGGTGCAGCACCCGTGCCTCCTTCGCCGCCGTCGACCGCGATGTAGTCGGGGTGCTTGCCGGACATGCGCATGGCACGGCACAGGGCCATGAACTCCGTGCGGCGCCCGACGCAGAGCTTGATCCCCACGGGCTTGCCACCCGAGAGTCGTCGTAGCTCGGTGACCCAGTCCATCAGTTGCAAGGGCGTCGAGAACGCGGAATGACCGGGCGGGGACAGCACGTCCTTGCCCATCGGCACACCGCGAATCTCCGAGATCTCCTGGGTCACCTTGGCGGCGGGGAGGATGCCGCCATGGCCCGGCTTGGCCCCTTGCGAGAGCTTGATCTCGATCATCTTCACGTTCGGGCGCAGGGCGTTGCGCTCGAACGAAACAGGATCGAACGGACCGACCAGGTTCCGGCATCCGACGTGGCCGGTTCCGATCTGCCCGATCAGGTC
>JAJDEX010000492.1 GCA_029259575.1 Planctomycetota bacterium
CTTTGCCCTGCCCAGAGGCGCCGAGTACCATGCCCTGCGACGCTCGCGGGCCGCCTTCCGCGGTCGCACTTCGCCGCGTGAGATCCTCCTCGACCTCGGCCCACGAACCATGCTCGATCAGCTGCGCTTCGAGTCGCAACCCGAACCCGAGATCGCCAACCGGCTGAAGGCCTGGAAGCGGATCCTCGAAGATCCGGCATTGGGCGTGCCCGCGCCGCGGATCTTGAGCGCCGACTCCCAGGTGTTCGTGCTTGGTTCCTGTTTCGCGAACGAGATCCGGGCTGTGCTCGAGACCAAGGACGTCTCCGTGCACCCTCGCATGGACGCCGAGATCCCTGCGTTGCTGCCGGACGACTTGAAGATCGATCCCGCTTGGGGCGCGTGGGACGAACGGGTGCATTACCAGTGCTACACGCCCTTCTCGATCTTGCAGGAGGTGCGCATCGCGGTCGGCGCATGGGAGCCCACACCCGATTCGGTCCTGACCTCGAAGAAGGACGGGCGCAAGGCCTACTGGGATCCCTACCGGCGGCACGTGTACACGCACACCAAGGCCGACACGTTGACCGTGCGCGAGACGATGAACCGTCGCGTTCGCGAGGGGCTCGAGGCCGCGGACGTCGTCGTCTTCACCTTGGGTCTGATCGAGTCGTTCGGCATCCAGGGGCACCCGGGCGTCGCCGCGGAGTTCAACCTGGCCTTCCGCAAGCGGTTGGAGCTTCAGGACCCCGGCTACGACGAAGCCCTGGCGGCCATGGACGAGGCGTGCCGTCTCGTGCTGGAGCGCGCACCCGAAACGCGCATCGTGCTGACCGTCTCTCCCATTCCCCTGAGCCTGACCTTCACGAACGCCGACGTCGTCACCGCGACCATGCGTGGCAAGTCGATCCTGCGCGCGGTGGCGGACACCTTGCAACGTCGCTATCCGAACGTCTCGTACTTCCCCAGCTACGAATTCGTGATGTGGCGCGGCGACGGTTTCCGCGAGGTGGATCAGCGGCACGTGCGCCCCGAGATCGTGGCCGAGATCACCGGCGCGTTCTGCGACGCCTGGTTCCAGCCGGACGCCCTGGCGCCTGGGGACGCCGCGTATCCCCAGCACACGCCACGACCGCCGCAAGGGAAGGTCGAGGGGCGTGGACCCAGGCGGGGCCTGCTCGATACCCTGTTGGGGCGCAGGTCGCGCTCGTGATCCGCACGTCGACGACCTCCCTTCGCACCATGTCCACCAACACGCACGTCGCCGAGACCTACTCCGCCAAGACGCAGAAGTTCTTCCGCAAGCGGCTCAAGGACCTGCACGCCAGGTTCGCGTCGCAGCTGCGCGGAGAAGCGGAGCTCGTGCAGAAGCATGGCGGGGGAGCCAAGGACGTCTACGAGGTCTACGGCGATCGCGAGATGCGCGCCTTCGAAACCGATTCCTGTGAAGGTCTGCGGGGCGGCGAGGTCCAGCAGATCTCGCTGCGCGAGGTGCGCGACGCCTACCTGGAACCGGTGGGCAAGGCGATCGAGCAACTGCGCAAGGACGTGGATCGTCCGCTGCGCGTGCTCGAGGTCGGTTGCGGCAACGCGACCAATCTGATGCTGTTGAACCAGCGCTTCCCTGGCGTTGCATTCAGCGGGATCGACATCGCGGAGGGCCGCATCGCCGAGGGGCGCAAGTACTGGGGCGAACGCCTCACCTCCGTCGAACTGGCCCAGGCCAGCGCGACCGATCTCAGCCTGTTCGCGGACAAGTCCTTCGACCTCGTCTACTCGGTGTGTGCCCTCGAGCAGATCCCGTACAGCCTCGGCGACGCCGTCCGCGAGATGGTCCGGCTGGCCGATCGCCGCATCGTGTGCGTCGAGCCCGTGTTCGAGTTCGGGAACGAAGCCCAGCGTCTGTACAACGTGGTCAGCGACCAGGTCCGGACTCTGTTGCCCGAACTGGTTCGTCAATGCACGACGGTCGAGCGGCACGGCTTGCTCCCGACGTTGCACAACCCGCTCAACCCCGTCGGGCTGCTGGTCGCGACGCCCTGACCATGGCGTACGAAGCACAGTTCCTGTTCCCGACCTGCCGCGCGGCCGGCTTGGACGTGCGGGCCAGTTTGAGGAACACGCCGCGCCCTAGCGGGGACATGCGTGAGCACCAGGAAGCGCACCCGATGGTCGTGGACCTCTCCGTCTGGGAGGCGGGCACGTGCTTGATGCGCACCCCGGGATTCGCCGAGTTGCACCTGGGTGACGTGCTGGTCCTGGACGAGAGCAACGTGCCGCTGTTGACGCACGACGGTTCGAACGAACGCTTGGTCCTGGCGCGGACCCGGTTGGAAGGTGGGCACGGCTACTTCCCCCAGGAACATCAGCTGACCTATACGCACAGCGGGCGCCCGACGCATCTGCTCTACGATCAACTCCCGGTCGGTGCTCCCGACAAACCCACCGCGCCGATCGTTCTGTTGGCGCCCAAGGTCTGGGTCGGCGGGGCCGTTCGGACGTACGTCGCCTTCGCCACCGCGGGCCGCGACGGGCTGGAAGCGGAACCTCACGAGGTCGAGTTGACCATCCTGGGCGAGGACGGCACGTGCTTGCACACGGATACGTTGAGCGAGCGGCGCAACGGCGTCATCCTGGTCGACGTCACCGCCAGACTCGGCATCACGGACGGTCCATTGGAAGCACCGCGTCTGGTGACGGTCGGCGCCCGTGGAGGAGCCGCCCAGTTCGCCATTCTGACCTTCGTCGTGAACGAGCGGACCGGGGCCTGCGCTCTGGAGCACTCCTTGTCGCCGCACTACTACGCCAAGGAGGGCCGCGACCGCTTGCGCGCCGAAGCCCTCGTGTTCGGGAACGCCTTGCGCGCCGGGGGCCTGTCATGACCACGATGCTGGGCAAGAACAAGAACCCCGTCTCGCGGATGCTCAACTCGCTGGCGCCGAACTTCTCGTACGGCCGCGCGCTGACCCAGTTGTTCCTGCACGAACCGGAGCGGCGCACGACCTTGACGTTCACGAACGTGGCTTCGCTGTACGCCCCGCGGGGTGCCAGCGGCTGCCAGTTCGAGGTCAGCTTGTACGGTGAGACGGGCGAGCTCGTCGCCGCCACCGACGTGGTCGTTCCGGCCTACGGCAGTGCCAGCGTACACCTGGCGGATCTGATTCCGGGGACGCTCCCGCGCCACGGGTTGGCCGTCGCGCGCTTGCGGAATGCACCACGCTTCCACATGGGGGCGCGCCACCTCGGTGCGATCGCGCCGTTCTTCTACGCGCTGTACCACGCTCCGGACATGGGCAGCCTGGCCCTCGTGCACAATCAGTCCGGAATTGAAAGTGACGTTCATTCTGACAGTCACTGGCATTCCAATCTGCTGGTGCCGACCAAGGGCTTGCGTGCGCTCGAGGCTTGGCAGATCAACCCGACGCCGGTCAGCGCTCCCTCGACCTTGCAGTTGTGGCGCGGCGAGGAACTCCTGGACGAGCGGCCGACGACCTTGGCTCCGATGGCCTCGCGCCAAGAGCGCTTCGAGTCGCGGTTGTTCGAGGCGAGGGAACAGCCGGTTCACATCGCGGTGAAGGGCATGACGGCGGCGAACGCCAAGCCGCTCCTGTTCCACCATCACGCCGCGGGTGGGTTCAGCGCATCGCACGCCTAACGCGCGGCTGCCCGTCGTAGGGTCAATCGCCGGTCGCCCAATCTCCCGTCACCCAGTAGAGGTCGTCGAGACCATTGCCCGGGGACATGCGGTGGCTTCGCCATCGGTGCAAGTCCCCGTGGGAGCGATCCAGCGATCTGCGGCTGGTGAACCAGAACGTCGCGCCGTCGGGCGAGAAGCTCGGGCAGTAGTCGAGGCCCGGCGAGTTGGCGATCTCCAACGGCGACGACGGCAACCAGGCACCCTCGCGGAAGCGGGACACGAACAGGTCTCCGCCGCCCGACCGATCGGATCCGAAGACGAGGGCGCAGCCGGTCGGGTGCAGGCACGAATTGAACTCGCCGGCGCTCGTGTTGATCGAAGGGCCAGCGTTGCGCACGTCCCAGCCGTC
>JAJDEX010000493.1 GCA_029259575.1 Planctomycetota bacterium
CCTTGCGAGAGCTTGATCTCGATCATCTTCACGTTCGGGCGCTTGGCGTTGCGCTCGAACGAAACAGGATCGAACGTTCCGTCCAGGTTCCGGCATCCGAAGTAGCCGGTTCCGATCTGCCAGATCAGGTCGCCGCCAGGCTCCAGGTGGTACGGCGAGATGCCGCCCTCGCCCGTGTTGTGGGCGAACCCACCCCGCTTGGCGCCACCGTTGAGCGACAGGATCGCTTGCCGCGAGAGGCTGCCGAAACTCATGGCCGAGATGTTCAGCAGCGACGAGCTGTAAGGCTGTTCGCACGTACTCTCGCCGATGAGCACGCGCGGCGGATCCCCGTGCAAGTGGCGGGCCGTGATCGAATGCGCGATCCACTCGTAGCCCTCCTCGTAGACGTCCCACTGCGTACCGAAGGGCACGGTGTCGAGTTGCTGCTTGGCCCGTTGGTACACGACCGAGCGCTCCTCACGATGGAACGGACGTCCGTCGGTGTTCGACTCGATGAAGTATTGATTGATCTCGGGTCGAATGGCCTCGAGCAGGTAGCGGAAGTGCCCCACCACGGGGAAGTTGCGCTGCACGGCATGCGTGGTCTGCATGCAGTCGTGGACACCGAGCAGGGTCAACGCGAGCGTGAACCCGAACAGGGCCCAGAACCAGGGGCTGAGCAGGACGAGGAGCGCGGACACCGCGAGGGCGGCGAAGGCGATCAGGAAGAAGGGTGTACGCATGGATCAGGCGAGATCCAGCAGGATCTGCAGCCGCAGGAAATCGACGTCTTTCAACTGAACGGAGATGGAGTGCCCTTCGGTGAAACTCAGGTGACGCTTGCCGGCCTGAATCGTCACCGAGGACCCGGTGAACTTGGGGCGCGAGCCGAGCATCCGCATCGGCAGGAAGCCCGTGACGTTGTACTCGGTGAGCTTGACCTCGATGCCTCCGCGCGAGATGCGCAGGACCTGGGCGTCGATGCGCTCGCCGATGTGAGGTTCCATGTACTGACAGACCTTCAGGTCCCCGACGGCATGCTCGGCCATCTCGGCGACGTCCGCCTGGGTCGAGGAGTGCTGTGCGACGTGGTTCAGATCGTCGAGCAGGTCGTCGGTCTTCAACTCGGCCTCGGCGCCGTCGTCGCCACCTTCGATGCCATGCAGCCAACGGTGCACGATCAGGTCGGGATAGCGCCGGATGGGCGACGTGAAATGGAGGTACGCCTTGCGGGCGAGTCCCCAGTGCTCGGCGACGTCCTCGTGGTCCTTGACCTCGTACACGGCACGCTCGACGAGCCCCATGATGCGCGGGATCAACGCCTCGGCGTTCGGCCGTCGGCGCGCTTGGCGAATCAAGCGACCGATGTCGCGGCCCGAGAGGCGCTCCTTGGTCGGCACGCGAATGCCGTGCTCGAGCAACATCTCGGCGACCTTCTCGATCTCTTCAGGATCCTTCTCGGGGTGCACGCGATAGATCGTCGGCAGGCCGCGGTCGTGGAAGAGGTCCCCCACGGCCTGGTTCGCGGCCAGTGCGGTCTCCTCGATCAAGGTCTGACTGAAGTACCGCGGTGCGTCGATGACGGCCTCGACCTCGTGCTTGGCGTCGAACACGAAACGCCGTTCGGTGGACGTGATGCGCAGGGCACCCTTGGCGTCCCGGATCTTCTGCTGCTGACGCGTCCAATCCTCGAAGCGCCGCAGGTCGGCCTCGAGGAAGCGCAGCTCCTGGGGTCCTTCGCCGGGTTTCGCGTCCAGGAGTTCTTGGACCTCCTTGTACGTGTTGCGCCGCACGGAACGGATGACCGATTTGGCCACGCGCGTCGCCGTGCGCTCGCCTTTCGCATCGAAGGTCATGAAGACCGAGAAGGCCAGGCGATCCCGTTCGGGCACGAGCGAGCACAAGCCGTTGCTGAGCTCCTCGGGAAGCATCGGGACGACTTGGTCGGGCAGGTACACCGACGTTCCGCGAGCCAGCGCTTCGTCGTCGAGCGCCGTTCCCGGTACGACGTAGTGACCGACGTCCGCGATGTGAACGCCGAGCTCGACGACGCCTTCGCCCATCACGCGCATCGAGATCGCGTCGTCGAAGTCCTTCGCGTCGGCCCCGTCGATGGTGAAGATGGTCTCGCCACGGAGGTCGAGGCGACCGCGGATGTCCTCGGGTCGAGGCTCGTCAGGAAGCCCTTCCATCTCCTTCAACACGTCGGGCGGGAAGACGGTCCGAATGCGGAAGGAGCTGACGAGCTCCATCTCTTCGGACTCCGGGTCCTTGTACGGCGGCGGACCGTGCGTCATCGGACCGAAAGCCGCGGGACGCGCGGCGATGCGCGCACGCGAGGAGGCATCCGGGTCGCGCATGGCCGCCAGGTCTTCGTCGGACACGTCCTTCGTGCCGCTTCCGTCCTCGAGGGTCCATCCGCGATCCGGGGCTGGTTGAGACGGCTTCTCAGGCTCCCCACCGCGCGAACGCATGAGATCCTTGAAGTTCTTGAACTCGCCCGATTCGGGTGTCATGGCCACGAGCGTAGCCCCCAGTCTCGACTCGAACCACACCAACCCGGCCCCAGGCCATCGCGCGGGCCTCTCGGACGGACCCGTCCCCTCCGGAAGTGGCCTTGGATGACCCATTTGGGGCTGATTCGAAGGGCTTCTTCGGATTCCGAACCTTGTCGGTTCGCCGAACATCGGTGACCATATTGCCCTCGTTCGGAGTCGACCGATTCCCGAGAACCGCACCTGTTGCGTCCCGCACCGGACGCACGACTCTCACCCGCGGCCCCCATGTATTCGAATCGCAGCCTCGCCAAGGCCCTCGCCCTGGTCGGCGCCACCTGTTGGGTGACCTCCGCCCATGCGGACACCCTGGCCGTCACGCTCGCTGGCTCTCACGTTCTGTCCATCACAGCAGGCGGCGTGACCTTCGATCATCGCGAGTTGGTGGCCGGCTCGTCCGTGGGCAACCACATGACGATCCAGGGCACGTATGGGGAGACCGCTGCGGACGATCGCAACCTCGAGACGTACTTCTCGCGCAACGGGCACGGTCCTTCGTGGGACATCACGCTCGAGAACTGGACCGAGACGAACGGCGACGCCCACGACTTCTTCCTGTTCGAGGTCGGCGGCAACGACACCGTGGCGGTGCGGGCCATCTTCCCGGGTGGCGCACTCGGACAGGCCGTCTCGATCTCCGGTTGGAGCGGAACGGGCCACACCGTCGTGACCGGACCCAACGCCGGACAGGTGGTGCGTGGCCTGGCGTTCAAGACCTCCCAGTTGCTCGACGCGACGGGAACGGCGCTGCCGGACGGCATCGCGCTCGAGGGCCTTCGCATCCTCTCCGATCACGTCGACGCGGCGGCCCTGCTCGCGGTCAGCCCCGTCTTCGGTCCGGGCATCGACGGGAACGGCACCGGCTTGGTTCTGCGTTCCGGCATCGTCGGTGAACCCGTCGAACTGCTGTTCTTCGGCCCGTTCGCCTGCGAGACCGACGATGCACCGAACCCGTTCCTGGACATGCGCCTGGACGTCACGTTCAGCGGACCCAACGGGGAGAGCTACCTGATTCCCGGGTTCTTCGCTGCCGACGCACGCGGCGGAGAATGCGGCCGGGTCTGGATGGCGCGCTTCCTGCCTCCGTCCGAGGGGGACTGGACCGCCACCGCATCCTTCCGCACAGGAACGAACGTCGCCCAGTTCCTGGCGCAGACGGCTGGCACACCGGGCGTGATCCACGGTACGACGCTGAGCTTCACCATCGCGCCCGAGAACACGTTGGCGAGCGGTTTTGTTCGCTCGGGTCATCTGGCCTACGTCGACGACCACTATCAGAAGTTCGAGCGTGGCCCGTACTTCATCAAGACCGGCTCCAACAGCCCGGAGAACTGGCTCGCCTGTCGTGCCTTCGACGGCGTGGGCAAGACCTCGGGCAGCACCGGTGTCCTGCACAGCTACGAGCCGCACATCGGCGACTGGAACCCCGGTGATCCGTTGTTCGTCGGCAGCGATCACGGAATCGACAGCAAGGGCATCATCGGCAGTCTGAACTATCTGTCCGACGTCGGGGTGAACTCGCTGTTCACGCTGCTCCTGAACCTGGGAGGCGACGGCCAGGACGTCCATCCGTTCCTGGGACCTTCAGGCACGGTGTTCGACAATACGCACTACGACACGTCCCGCCTGAACCAGTGGAACGAGGTCTTCGAGCACGCATCGCGCAAGGGCATCGCGCTGCACTTCGGGCTCGCCGAGACCGAGACCGCGAACCAGATGTGGCTCGATGGCGGAGGCCTCGGCCCGGCGCGCAAGATCTTCTATCGCGAGATGGTCGCACGGTTCGCGCATCACCCCGCGATCAAGTGGACGCTGATCGAGGAGAACGACTGGAGCGTGGACCTGCTGCGCCAGTTCAGCAACTTCCTGAATGCGCTGGACGCCTACGACCACCCGATCGGGTTCCACAACCTCCCCAACGACTTCTCGGACTACAACCAGGTGCTCGGCGAGGACCTGTTCGATTGCACGTCGCTGCAGTTCAATCCCGATGTCGCGGGCATTCAGATCGAGACCTGGCGCGCGCTGTCTGCGCAGGCCGGTCACCCGTGGCTGATGCACGCGGACGAGCACACGCCATACACCCAGGGCGCCACCGACACGAACGCCGTGGATCTGCGCAAGCGGGTCCTGTACGACGTGCTCTTCAGCGGCGGCGGCCTCGAGTGGTACGCCGGTTGGCACGACCTGCCCTTGGGCGGCGACCTGACGCTCGAGGACTTCCGCACCCGGGCCGAGATCTTCGACTACTCACGCATCGCGCGCGAGTTCCTCGAGATGCACACGCCCTTCTGGAACATGGAGCCGCTGGACACCCTGCTCGTCGGCGAGACCGGCACCTACGGCGGCGGCGAGGTCTTCGCCCTTCCCGGCGAGACGTACGCGCTGTACTACCCCGATGCCACCACGACCGGCCAACTCGATCTCTCCGCAGCGACGGGGCCCATGCAACTGCGCTGGTTCAATCCCCGCACCGGCTCCTTCGTCGGCTCGGCCCAACCCATCGCGGGCGGCGGCCTCGCCAGCATCGGCGCCCCGCCGAACTCGCCCAACAACGATTGGGTCGCGCTGATCGAGCGCCCGGCCACCATGAGCGCCAACGTCCACGAGATCTCGATCAGTGCGGGCGGCTTGCACGTGCTCGACATCGACTTCGGTCCCGGCTCGGCCAACCGGCCCTACTTGGTGATCGGCACAGCCAGCGGCACCGGTGGTTCGTACGACCACTTCGGCGCCACGATCGCCTTGCAGAGCGACGCGTACGTCAGCTTCACGACCTCGCGCTCGAACACGAACTTCCTGCAGAACACGCGCGGTCTGCTCGATGGCCAAGGGCGTGCGACGGCGGCGGTGAACTTCACGCCCGGGGTGTACGTGGCCTTCATCGGCACGACGCTGCATCACATGGCCGTGCTGCACAATCCGATCGACCGCACGTCCAACCCGGTCCCGTTGCGGCTCGTCCCCTGATTCCAGGACTCGGGCGCCGGAGGGGACGTGACGGGACGGCTCCTTGATCCTCAGGGAAACTGCACGTCCAGCACGTCCGAGAAGTTCGCGCTGGCGCCGTCCCGGAACCAGCACTGGAACGACCAGGTGTCGCCCGGCGCGATCGCTTGCCCGGCTGGAACGAAGGGCAACGCACTGGGCACGTCGTAGCCTTGGCCCCCGGTCGAGGGCGCGGTCCCCGTCAAGCTCTGCAGCACGCCGCTGGCATCGAACTGCCCGAGCGAGTTCAACGCAGGCCGCCCCTGGTTCGTCGCGGCACCGGGGTTGTAGCGCCCTTGTGGGTTGTCGAGACACAGCACGCCGTCGAACACCGCGACCTGCGTTGCGGATGAAGGGGACACGAGGAAGAAGCCGAACTGGTCGACAGGTCCACCGCTGCACTCCAGATGCAGTCCGCTCGTGGTTGCTGCGCCCAGGGTCGAGTCGAGCAAGGTCGCCGAGCCACCACCGGTGTGGGGACTCGCCGGATCACAAGAGATCGTCAGCGCGCCCACTCCACACGGCCCGAACTGATTCAGGATCGTCAATTGCAGGAACGAAGGCGGCAGGGACCGATGCCACGTTCCGACCTGGATCAGATAGGGGGTCCCCGCGATCACTCCGGTCAGCTGAACTTCCGACAACAGATTGCCACCGGCCGGATCCAGGTTGTCGTGACTCACCAGACACGTCGCCGAACAGTCCGAACCCAGATGGACGTTGAGCTTGGTGTCGGAAACGCCCGACGTCGGATCCGTGGAGACCGAGTAGGTCCCTGGACAAGTCGCGGTCCAAACGAAGAACACGTCCGGATCGATCTGCGCCAGGTCGCTCAACAGCAACAGATTGGAGGCGCTGAAGCAGGTCGTCGGATCGCCTCCGTCGAAGCCCGACGTCGTCACGTTCGGGTGCAGCAGGTCGGCGCTGAAGACGCCCTCACCCACGATCGAGCGCGGCGTGGAACACGTGTCATTCGTCGCGGGCATCACCGAACTGACGTTCAACATCCCGGCCACCACGTCCAGGTGCCCGAAGGTGCCCACCTGCAGCAGCACCTGATCGCCGGGCTGAAGTCCGGCCGCGATCACGCGACTCTCGTTCCCGGCGGCGGGTTCGTTCTGGCTGGACATCAGACAGGTGGCGCTGCAATCCGCCCCGTCGTGCAGACTGAGGACCGTATCCGCACCGGAACCGATCGTGTCGAACTGAACATCACCTGACACCGTCGCGGTCCACACGAAGAACAGGTCCTGCTTGGGCTGGACCGTCGCGAATCCGCTGGGACAGTCGAGCGCACCGTCACCGAACCCCTCGGTCGTCATGCCGACGTTGTTCCACGCGGTGGCACCGAAGCCGGCGATCGGCAGCGGCGTCGAACACTCGTTGCCCGGCCCTGGCGGCGGCATGAGTTCTACCGACAACACACCGATGCTGAGCGTCAGCCCGCCCCGACTGCCGACCTGGATCAGGAATTCGTCGTTCACGGCCGCGTTCAGTATGAAGACCCGCGACTCCCCCTCCGGCGCACCTTCGTCGTTGCTGGTCTGCAGATAGGTGGCGTTGCAATCCCCACCCGCGTACAGATTCAGGACCGTGTCGAATCCCGACCCCACCGTGTGCACCGTGTAGGTCCCGGGCTGCGGCGCGACGAAGCGGTAGAAGAGATCATTCCGCGGATGGTCCGAACCCGCCACCGGGGGTGCGCCCTGCAGAGCGCCACGAAACTCGGAACTGGTCGAAACGGTGTTGTCCCAGAGCGTCGGTCCGATCGCGACATCGACCGGCGCGGAGCACGTGTCGTTCGCCGGTGGAACGAACGTCGAGACGTTGAGGATCCCGATGCCGATCGGTACCACGTTGGACCAGGTCCCGACCTGGAGGAGCACCGTTTCACCGATGGTCATGTCGGGCAACAGCACCAAGCTCTCCCCCGGCCCTCCGCCGTCGGCATCGTCGTTGGAGGCCAAGCACGTCGCCGCGCAGTCGATGCCGTCGTGCACCTGAAGCACGGTGTCCGCGCCGCTGCCGAACGTGTCGATGCGGAACGAGTTCGCGGTCGGCGCGGTGAACGTGAAGAACAAATCGTTGTGCGGAGCCCGGACGGCCCCCACTTGAGCGCACGGGAATCCTCCTCCGTCGAAGTCCGAGGTCGTCGCTCCCGCATCGAACCATGCGAACTGCCCCACGCCTGTCACCGTGGTCGTGTCGGGCGTCATGCACGTATTGTTCGTGGGCGGCGTCGGCGGCGGCCCCACGTTGAGCACTCCGGTCCCCTGCGGAGGCGGCTGACCGAGGTACACGGCCTGCCCGACCTGAACGAGGTAGACCTCCCCGCCCATCTGGTTCACCAGATCGACTCGACTCTCGAAGTCGCCCGCAGCGTTGCGGTCGTAGTCGACGCAGACCAACGTGCCGCAGGTTCCGGTCGACACCTGAATGACGGTGTCGAAGCCACTCCCGATCGTGTCGAGACGCCAGTTGCCCGGACCCGCGACCGTGTACACGAACCAGTAGTCGGACGCCGGCGCACCGCTCGTCGTCCCACCGCTCGCCAGGCACGGCGCGCCGGGATCCACGTCGGACTCGGTGAACCCTGTGTTGGTCCACAGATAGGCCCCCGTCGCCGAAATGGGCGTGGCGGTGGAACAGTCGTCCTGGGCGTGGGCACCGCTTGCGAGCCAGCACAGCAGCAGCGGAGAGCCCCACGCGAGGCGTAGGAGGTTCATGCGCAAGACCTCGTGGGATCTAGGGCACGTCCGAAGAGGACGAACCACAGGTGCCGGTTCATCCTAGCGCAGGCGCCGTCGGTTCCCACGCATCACACGGTCGAAGGACCTGGAAACGCACCAAGGGGCGGCCCTGAGGCCACCCCTTCGATGAAACGTCGTCGCCGAGACGTGCATTCGGGATCAGCGCGGCAGGAGGAACTCGTTGAGGTCCGAGGCCGAGAACCCCGCGACGATCCCGCCACCGATGCAGAAGATGCGGTGTCCGACCACGACCGGGAAGATGCCGTGCCTGGCCGTGATCATGTCGGCCTCGTTCGACCAGCTGTTGTCCTGGACGTCGTAGACGAAGACCTCGTCGAACACGCCGCCCGACGTCTCGCCGCCGAACAGGTAGAACTTGCCGGCGAAGTGGACCGCGCGACCCGTGCCTCCGCGACCGGCGGGCAGATCCGCCAGGCTCGAGGCCATCTGACCGGAGTCCTCCCAGGTGTTCAGGACCGGATCGTAGATCTGCAGGTTCGTGAAGCCAGGGGCCGGGAAGTTGCCCCCGGCGCGCCCGCCGAAGATGTAGAGCTTCTCACCGTCGGTCGAACTGCCTGCGTGGTTCACGCCTACGGGCATCCCGGGCATGGCAGGTCCGCCGCCAGGTTGCCATTGGTCCAGCACCGGGTCGTACACGGAGAGGTT
>JAJDEX010000494.1 GCA_029259575.1 Planctomycetota bacterium
ACGGCGACGGCTGGCCCGACACCGTGGGCAGCCAGCCCGCTTGGTCCCCCAACTTGATCACCTACTACCTGCGTCCTTCGACGAACGGCCGCAACGATCTGGTTCGCGAACAGCAGAACGGACGCCTCGAGGTCCTGTGCCGCGGAGTCGCCCAGTTCGAGGTCGAGACCCCCGAGGACACCGGCTTCGTGATTCCCCTCGATTCCATTCGCATGACGCTGACCCTGGCTTCCGAGGACGGTGGCCAGCAGTTCGAGAAGACGACCCAAGAGGTCATTCAACTGCGCAACGGAGGACTGGCGCCTTGAAACGAAATCAACCGCAAACCGCCCACGGGCGTGCCGGCTTCGCCGTGCTCTGGTCGCTCTTGATCGTGACGGCTCTTTCGGGATTCACCGTCCTGGCGATCACGCTGGCGCAGGGATCCAGCATCGAGGCCACGACGCGTGCGCGCAAGGTGCGCGGCGACTACCTGTGCCAAGGCGCGCTCGCGCACGCCACCGACTCGATCTACGCCGCCCTGTCCTCGGACTCCGAGGTCCCGACCGAAGGCGCGATGACGCTCGACGGGAATCCCGTCAGCTGGACCATCGAGGCCATCGAAGGCCCGACGGTCGCCAAGGACGGCAGCGGCCTGAAGTCGTTCGACACGGTCTTCGGCATCTACGCCTGGGGCGACATCGAAGGGGTTCGTTCGGAAGCGCGCCAGGTCGTCAACGCGCGCCAGGTGCCGCTGTTCCAGTACGCGATGTTCTACGAGAACGACATGCACTTCACGTGGCCTGCGCCGATGCAGATCAACGGGCCGGTGCATTGCAACTCGGGCATCTACTTCTCGAACTGGCTCGATCTGACGTTCAACACGAACTCGCTGGCCGCCAAGGACGGCGTCTTCCTGCGCACCAAGTACGCCGAATGGGAACCTTCGTGGCTGTACGACATCCAGACCGACGTCAAGATCCGGAAATGGGTCGAGGATCCGAACGACCGCTCGGCGCCGATAGAATTCAACGTCCTGCAACCGGAGCGCACGCTCGACAGGGCCGGGATCGCCAACGTCAGCGGTTACGACTCGGACTTCACGGGCTACGACCAGAACGGTGACGGTCATTACGGTGGCCGCAACGACTGGATGCCGTTCGGCGCCGGAGCCATCGACCGCTTCAGCTCGCCCGACTTCTACTCCGGCGAGGGCGACGACTTCACGCTGAAGACGCACGAGCACGGCATCACGAACGTCAAGATCCCGCCCGAGGACAGCATGGACATGTTCGTCAAGGAAACGGGTGGCACGCACGCGTGGGACTCTCATCTCAACGAATACGTACTGGCTGCGGGCGGCTCGGGCACGCATTCCAAGGGCTCCTATCACGCCAAGGCGGGTCTCTCGATCATCCAGAAGGCGAACGGAAGCTGGCAAGCCTTCAACGAACTCGGCATCGACATCAGCGCCGACCTGTCCGGCATCGTCAGCAGCGGCAGCACGTACGACGCGCGCCAGGCGAACGGCAACGGCAGGAAGATCAGCATGGCCACGGTCGACGTGGAGAAGCTGGTCGACTCGGGGAACTTCCCCAGCAACGGCATCCTCTACGTCGCGGGTTACGACTCGGGTCAGGGCACGAACCTCAAGGGCTTCCAGGTCAAGAACGGAGCTACGTTGCCGCAGGACTTCTCGGTGGTGTCGCCCGACGCCGTGTACGTCCAAGGGGACTACAACACGAACGCTCCCAAGAACGCCGCCGTCATGGCCGACGCCGTCAACCTGCTCTCCAACAGCTGGGACAACAGCAAGCGAGCGGGAAGGCTGCCGAGGGCTTCGAACACGGAATACAACATGGCTGTCTACACGGGTGACACGGAAGCCACCAAGAACAGCATGAACGGCGGACCGCACAACCTGGTGCGCTTCCACGAGGACTGGGAGAACAAGAGGTGTGACATCCGCGGATCGATGGTCTGCGGAGCACACAGCCGCAAGGCCACGGGCCAGTTCAAGGTCGGCAACGACTACTACCAGCCGCCGATCCGCAACTGGTCCTTCGACGAGGACTTCAGCGAACTCGAGAACCAGCCTCCCGGCACTCCCCAATACGTCACTCTCGACAACGTCGTGAGTTGGTGATCCCCATGTCAAGCAAGTTCAAACGATCCAAGAAGCTGGTCAACTCCGGCCTGCAACTGCGCCTGATCGGAGCCTTCGGTGGACTCGCCGCCATGGCCTGCATGTTCCAGGTCTACCTGGTGCACTCGACCCTGATGCCCGTCATCAGCGCCTCGGACGGCCCGCCCGACACCGCGGAGCTGTACGGCGTCCTGATCAGCAACGTGGTCCTCACGTTCGCCGTGCTCTTCCCGCTGATGCTCGTCGTCGGCATCCTGATCACGCACCGCGTCGCGGGTCCCATCTATCGCTTCGAGCAGCACCTCGGCGCGATCGCCCGGGGCGAGAACCCGGGCGTCTGCCGGATCCGCAAAGGTGACGAGTTGCAGGGCTTGTGCGACTCGATCAACGCCGCGATGCACAACCTGGTCACGCAGACGGACGCATCCGAGACGGACGAAGACCGTCAGGCGGCGTAGCTTCTGGCCGGTGCGGGCCTGCGTGCACGCATCAACGGGTCCTTCGGCCTGGCGCCGTGCTTCGCCAGGAGCGCCGCGCGCGGAGTCGACTCAGAAGCCTGCGCCGATCAGGAAGTGCACCGACGCGAGCACTTCGGCTCGGCCGTGGGTCGCGGCGACCTCGACGACGGTCGGGATGCCCTTGGGCACGTACTCGTGGACGAGTTTGAAATCCACTTCGCCGGCGCCGGGGGGCAGGCCCTCTTCAACGGGCGACGCATCGGACAGATGGATGCCCGCCATGCGCGACGCGAAGCTGTCCAGCCAGGCACCTTGACCCGGAAGACCAGCCTTGCAGCGACGGTGGATGCGTGCGGTGTCGTGCCAGTAGCCGACGTTCTCGGCGGCCAGGTCGGCGAGCGCCCACTCCATCGCCTCGAAGTTCAACAGGTCGTTGAAGTGCAGGCCCGGCTCGATGGCGATCTGCGTCTCGGGGAACTCACGACGCAGGGTGTGAATGGATCTGCAGAAGTGCTCGAGCTGTTTCTGACCGCGCTTCTGCACCTTGTGCACGAACTCGGCGACCTCGGCCTGGGCCTTCGGGAGCGTGTCCTCGTCGGATTCGACCAGGCCCATCGTCAAGCGATCGGCGGCACCCGCGAGCGCGCCGTTCTCGACGGCGCAACCGCGCACGACGACGATGGGCGCTCCCAAGCGTTGGGCCAGCCGAATGTGACGGCGACTCGAGTTGAGCGCACGCTCGCGCGCTTCGGAGTCGGCCGAGCCGAGGAAGCTGCCCGACATGTTCTCGCGCATCGGATCGAGCGCTCCGACGATGACCGAGTCGGTCTGCACACCCGTCTCACGATGGGCGTCCTCCCAACCGGCCAGGTCCGCCGGCGTGGGCGAGAGTCCTAGCTCGAGTCGACGGAACCCCATGGCCACGGCCGAGAAGGCTTGGTCCTCGATGGCGCGCAGCCTCGGGCCGTAGCACGAGGTGGACAGCACCATGTCGTTGGGGATCCCGGGTTTGGTCACGTTCGATACTCTGCGGATTCTGGGTGTCGGCAAGAGAGTTGCCGAAGAACACTACCCCGCGGGAGAGGTGCGGCGCGGTTCTTCCAGAGAGCGCGAGAATACCGCCGAATCGGGGGGGTGGAAGGGTGTCCAGGGGCCGACTCGCGGGGGCCCGTCGGGAATTGAGACACAGATAGGGGCTTCCCCGCGCAGCGCCCCCACCGGACGTGGTGGACCGTTTCGAATCACCGCTCGGACGCCCGGATTCACGGCGCGACCACGCCTGGGCGGTCCCCGGTCACGCCTCCCGACTGCGCCTCCCGACTGCGCCTCCGAACCACGCCCCCGAACCACGCCGGCTGGGCGCAGTTTGCGGCCCGGCGCCCGGTGCAACGGCCGGCCCGCGGACCTACTCGGACTCGAGCTCGAGGTGGCTCAGCTCGGGGAAGCGCTCGCGCATGAGGACCTCGAGGCGATCGACCTCGTCCCCCACCGCCTCGGTCATCCGCTCCCCGAACTCACGCGCGAACGTCGCGCGGCCTTCCGCCGTGTCGAGCCGTGCGCTCTGCGACTCGACCCACTCGGTCTGCGCATCGCCCAGCACGCGCCCGTCCCAATCGACCTCGACGTGCAGCCGGTAACGGTCCGCGCCCAGCAAGCGGCTGCGGGCGACCTTGATCCGCTCGACGGTCGGTTGCTGTTCGAGGAACGCGACGACCTCGGCCTGGCGCGCCGGCGCGAGTCCCGGTCCCAACAACAACGTGCGGTTCTTCCAACCGATCCAGATCGCGATCCCGCCCAACAACCCTGCGATCATCAACGTCGCGATCGCGTCGGGATAGTGGCTGCTGGTGGCCTTCGCCAGCAGGATGCCGACGAACGCGATCAGCACGCCGAGGCACGCCACGCCGTCCTCGGCCAGCACGGCCAGCAACGTCGGATCGCTCGACGACCTCAGATAGGCGACGAAGCCCTGCTTGCCGCGCTTCTGATTCACGATGCCGATGGCCTTCTTCAGGATCACACCATCGATCACGAACGAGATTCCGAGCACCGTGTAGTCGATCCAACCGGGATCGGCCAGGTGCGGATCCATCAGCATGTGCACGCCGTGGTACAGCGTGAACCCGCAGCCGAGCACGAAGATGCCGATCGCGCTGAGCAGCGCGAAGAAGAACCGCTCGACGCCCAGCCCATAGGGGAACACCGCGCTGGGCACGGCCTGGCTGCGACGGATGCCGACCCACAACAGGGCCTGGTTGCCGGTGTCGGCGGCCGAGTGGATGGCCTCCGAGAACATCGCGCCGGACCCGGAGATCCCGAACGCGATGAACTTCAGCACGGTCAAGATGCCGTTGCCGACGACGGCCATGACGACCGCACCTTTCGAATCTCCTCCACCAGCCATGATGATTTTTCCCGGATCCAGGTTTGGACGCAGTGTCAGACGCGAACTTCGGACTTGGCGGTCAGGTCGGCGTAGCGCTCGAGCACCGGCTTCACCTCGGCCTCCAGGAACTCCAACACCTGCTCCGGCGCGCGACCGACGTACAGCTTGCCGTCGAGCAGCTGGTCCAGGTTGCCGGCGATCGAGGCGAACGCGGGGTCCGCTTTCAGGCGCGCCACCAGGTCGTTCTCGCCGCCGGACTTGATGACGCTGGCGGCCTCGTGACTGTGGACGCGGATGCGTTCGTGCAGGTCCTGGCGATCGCCGCCCTGCTTGACGGCAGCCATCATCAGCGTCTCGGACGCCAGGAACGGCAGCTCGGCCATCAGGTTGCGCTCGACGATCGCGGGGTTCACGACCAGGCCACCGGCGACGTCGACGTACAGGTTCAACACCGCGTCGGTGGCCAGGAACATCTCGGCCAGCGCGATGCGGCGGTTGGCGGAATCGTCGAGCGTGCGCTCGAGCCACTGGTTCGCGGCGGTGTGCGCGGTGTTGCCCAGGGTCTCCATCACGAAGCGGGACAGGGCGCACATGCGCTCGGAGCGCATCGGGTTGCGCTTCCACGGCATCGCGCTGGACCCGATCTGCTTCTTGCCGAACGGCTCCTCGACCTCGCGCTTGTTGGCGAGCAGCCGCAGGTCCGTCGCGAACTTGTGCGCGGACTGGCACAGGCTGGACAGCACCTGGCCGACGCGGAAGTCGAGCTGGCGCGGATAGGTCTGACCGGTGACCGCGAAGGTGCGCTCGAAGCCCATCTTCTGGGTGACGCGGCGATCGAGCTCGCGCACCTTGTCGTGGTCGCCCTGGAACAGCTCCAGGAACGAGGTCTGCGTGCCGGTCGTGCCCTTCACGCCACGGAAACGCACTTGGGTCTCGGCGTGCTCGAGGTCCTCGAGGTCGTGCACCAGGTCCTGCAGCCACAACGTCGCGCGCTTGCCGACGGTGGTCGCCTGGGCCGGTTGGAAATGGGTGAAGCCCAGCGTCGGCAGGTTGCGCCACTCGCGGGCGAAGACCTCCATGCGGCGGATGACCTCGACCACCTGCGCGCGCACGAGGCGGATGCCGTCGCGCAACAGGATCAGGTCGGTGTTGTCGCCGACGTAGCAGCTGGTCGCCCCGAGGTGCACGATCGGACGCGCGGTCGGGCATTGATCGCCCCACGCGTGGACGTGCGCCATGA
>JAJDEX010000495.1 GCA_029259575.1 Planctomycetota bacterium
CTTGGACCTCGCGCACCCATTCCATGTACTTCCCCTGGCGACGCAGGACGTCCGGCAGGGAGGTCGACATCTCGCCGCTCTTCACCATGGCGACGTACGTACCGGGGAAGATGCCGGGATGCGCCTCGAACGCCTCGGACAGACTGGCTCCACCTTCGATCTGCCGCAGGACCGACTGCACGACGTCGCGCGCGGCCTTCGAACGGCTGTGCTCGGCCAGGTGCTGGAGCGATTGCAGCAGCGGCACACCGGCTTGGATCATCGTCGCGAGCTGATTGGTGAAGGCCACGAGCTCTTGGCGCTTCATGCGCATGGCCTCGAGACCGCGGCCAGCCTTGCTCGGCGTCGCTTTCACCAGCATCAGACCGTCGCGTTGCAGCAGGCGGTCCAGATCGAGCTCTCCGACCGCAGTGGCGCGGCCGACGACCGCGGTCCCGTCGACGCGCATCGCCTTGTACTCGAAGAGCTTGGCCTTCGGGCTCGACTCAGTCGCTGTCTTAGGCGGCATCGTGGGCCTCGCGCTCCGCTTCGGTCACGCGATGCCCGCTGCCGCATCGCTGCACCTCTTCGATCGTGGTCAAACCTTGGATCACCTTGCGGCGACCGTCCTCGACCAGATCGACGTAGCCGGCCAACTTGGCCTGCTCGACGATGAGGCCTGCGTTGGCGCCTTCGCGGATCAACTTGCTCGTCGCATGGTTCGGCTGGAACAACTCGGCGATCACGCTGCGCCCGGAGTAGCCGGTACCACCGCACCGTTCGCAACCGATGATCTGGGGAACTCGATCGACACCCGGGCCCATGAAGCGACTCTCAGCCTCGTCGGGCGCGCGCCATTCCATGCAGTTGGGGCACGTCTTGCGCACCAGGCGTTGGCCCAGCACGCCGATCATGCAGTCCTCGACGAGGTAGGGCGCGACGCCCATGTCGGCCAGCCGCGAGATCGCGCCGATGGCCGTGTTCGTGTGCAGCGTCGAGAAGACGAGGTGGCCCGTCATCGAAGCCTTGATCGCCATGCCGGCGGTCTCGAGGTCGCGGATCTCGCCGACGAGGATCACGTCCGGGTCCTGACGCAGGAGCGCGCGCAAACCGATGTCGAACGTGAATCCGATGCCGGTGTCGACCTGGCTCTGGCGTACGAACGGCAGTTGACTCTCGATCGGATCCTCGATCGTCGCCACGTTGCGGTTCAACGCATCGACGTGAGCCAAGGTGCTGTACAGGGTCGTCGTCTTGCCGGATCCGGTCGGCCCGGTGACCAGAAACAAACCGTGCGGCTTGTCGGCGATGTTCTTCAGCTGGACGCAGTCCTCGAGGCGCAGGCCCAGCTCGTGCAACGGAACGCTGCCATTGCCTCGATCGAGGATGCGCAGGACGATCGACTCGCCGAACGCACAGGGCATCGTCGAGACGCGCAGGTCGACCTGGCGACCGTCGACGTCCATGCGGATGCGGCCGTCCTGGGGCATGCGGCGCTCGGAGATGTCGAGCGATGCCATGATCTTGATGCGCGACGTGATCGCGCTGGTGATCTTCCTGGGGATCGCCTCGATCTGTTGCAGGACGCCGTCCATCCGGTAGCGCAATCGCGTCACGTTCTCGCTGGGATGGAAGTGGATGTCGGTGGCGCCGTGGCGGATCCCGTCGATGAGGATCGACTCGGTGATCTGTTCGATCGGACGGTCCCCCATCTCGCCATCGGCCTCGGCGGCCAGTCGCGCGGGATGCGAATCGCGGTCGCTGAAGCACTCGCGAACGAGCTTCGCGAAGTCCTCCTCGGTGACCATCTCGACCTCGACGTCGCAACGGAAGTACTGCCGCAAGGTCGAGAGGTTGCCCGGATCGGACGGATCGACCATCAGGACGCGCAGACCGGTCTCCGTGCGTTGGACGGGCAGCGCCTTGGTGGTGCGCACGAGGCCCTCGTCCAGAGCGGCGATCAGTTCGCGATCCGGGATCACGTCGCTGGCTTTGGCCAGTTTCAGACCGAGGTCCTCGGCCACGAGCCCCGCGATCTCGGAGGGCCGTACGAAACCTAGGACGACGAGCAGCTCACCGAGGGGACGGCGGTCCTGCTTCTGTTCCTCGAGCGCGATCTCGAGTTGGCGTTGCGTGAGCAGGCCCTGACCGATCAGGACCTCTCCGAGCCGCTTGCGGGGTTTCGATGACATGTGCGGGCGTTCAGCCCTGGATCGGTTGCTCGGCAGGCTTCGTGGAGACCGCCTCCGGTGCGGTCTCGGGCTGGACGATGTCTTCCGCGGTCCCGTGGTCGACACCGCGCGGACCTTCCATCGGCGACTTCGTCCCCATCTCGGGGAAGAACAGGTCCTGACGCGTCTCGCGATACTCGTCCTGATAGTGCTCCGACAACTTGGCGGCCTGACTCGGACTGAGGATGCGCGGCGTGACGAAGATCAGGATCTCCTGCTTCTGTTTGACGTCCGCATCACCGCGGAACAACTGCCCCAGGATCGGGATGTGCATGAGGAACGGCACGCCCGTGCGGCTCTCCGAGTGCCGCGTCTGGATCAGCCCACCCAACACGATCGTCTCGCGGTCTTGCACGAGGAACTGCGTCGTCAGCGTGCGCTTGTCGATGACCGGGATGTTGTTGAAGCGATCGACCTCTTCCGAGGTCTGTTGCATGATGTCGATCTGCAGGAAGCCGGCCTCTTGGATCGAAGGTGTGATCTCGAGCTTGATCCCGGCGTCCTTGAATTGGACCTCTTCCTGGACGACCGACCCCGCGCCGCCCGTGGTGCCGGTCGTCGTCGCCGTGACCTGGACGTAGGGGACTTCTTGGACGACGTCGACCATCGCTTTCGTGTTCGTGACTGCCAGGACGCGCGGCGAACTGACGAGCTCCAGACCGACGAATCGACGCATGGCGTCCACGGTCAGATCCAGGTCTCCGTCGTTGTCGGTCAGGGTCGAGCTGAACGCGCTGCCTTGGCCGAACGCGGACAGGATGTTCCAGGCATTGCCGTTCACGGTGCCGCTGGCGTCCGCGACCGCTCCCAGGTTGAAGCCGTCCTCGTACGACACTTCGAAGATGTGGACCTCGAGCAGGACCTGATCCTTCAGCTTGTCGACGTGGTGCAGATAGCGACGCACGGCACCGACATCTGACTGGCGGCCGATCAAGCAGACCAGGTTACGGTCCATGTCGGTGATGACTTTCGAACCGGGCCCGACGAGGGCCGCCAGGTTCTCCGCAACGTCCTGCGCACGCACGTTGACCAGTTGGATGAACTCGGTCACCTGTGTGGGATCGTCGTTGCGCTCGACGAAGTAGACGTTGCCGGGTCCGGGCAACAGCACCAGGTCGTGCTGCTTCAACAACGTGCTGAGCGCATCGTCCAACGAGATGTTGACGAAGTTCAGATCGACGGAACCCGAGATCCCGGCGTTCGCGATCCTGGTGATCCCGGCGCGCTGGGAGATCTCGTCCAGAGCGACGCGCAGATCGGTTCCGCGGAAGCTCATGTTGAAAGGTTTGTCGTCCGAGATCGTGAGCGATCCGCCGGAAGCGTGCAGTTCGGGAACGGGTTCGTCGGCCGGCAGTTCGCTGAGGAGCGGACTGTGGGTCATCTGCGAGAGCGTGTCGAACTCACGCTCGTCGACGCGCACGAAGGGGTGATGGCAGCTCGAGACCGTGAACACGGCCAGGCTGGTCAGGATGAGGTGGCGCATGGAATCAGTCCTCCGAGAACGGCGGCTTGCTGGGCGTCGGCTGCGGCACGGCCGAGCGTTGGTCGTAGGTCGAGGCTCCAGGCGGAGGCAGGAAGACGCGCATCGGTCCGATCTCGGCGGTGAGGGTCACGAACTCCTGAGCGATGGCGGTCACCTCGAGTCGATCGTCCATGAGGAGACTCCCGACCTGAACGCGCTGGAAACCGAAGGTTGCCGTGGTCAATCCATTGCCTTGGATGATCGTGTGCAGTGGGTTCTGGCTCAGGTAGGTCTGAACTTCTTGTTCGAAGGTCGGCCCCTCGTCGACGGCGTTGGTCTCACGCTGCCCGAACAAGGGTTCGACCTGCGTGACGTACGTCGGATCCTCGCCCTGAACCGGAATGGCCGCTTTGGTGATCCGGACGTCGGGCGCAGCTCCCGGCTTCGAACGGCCATCGCGGCCTTCGAGGTAGTTGACGATGTCCGCGAGCGAGTCCAACTGAGCGTTCGGGTCCACCGCGCTGTTGTGGTTCGGCGACGTCCCCGACAAGGACTCGACGGTGTCGTCGTTCGGGTCCGTTTCGGCGATGAGGGGCGACGTATCTCCGCTAGGGAGCCAAGGAACTTCCGTACCCGTGAGGCGAGGAATCCAGATGGCACCTACGCCCATGAGCAGGGAGCCGGCGAGAATCGGTTTGGTTGCGATCGGCATGACGGTTCTAGAAGTCCTCTTCGAGCTCTTCTTCGGGAGGCTTGGGGGGGGAGAGGAAGAAGGCTCCCAAGTCGAGTTGGAAGTCGAAGGTGCCCGGGTTCTCGTCGATGGCGTGCAACTTGCAAGCATGAACGGATACGGGCTGACCTTCGCGATGCATGGCCGCCAGGAAGGCGGTCAGATGTTCGGCGTGCGCGCGCCCCTTCAAGGTCACGCGGCACTCGTGGATGGAGAGGTGCGCGACCGGTTGCCCCAGGTCCACCTCGTTCAGGGGGACGATGGAATCGAGGGTCAGATCCAAGGAGCGCGCGGCGCTCAACGTGGTTTCGTAGAACTCGGTCGCGGCGAATCCGTCGGGCATGCGCTGGACGAGCAACGCTTCCAAGTTTCGGTAGCGCTCGGTCGGCGGCCCGGCACCCTGGAACTCCTCCAGGAACATGCGCAACTCCCGCGCGTGCTCCGCCCGGGATCGGGCCTGCTCGAGTCGACCACCCAAGCTCGTGTAGTCGTAGACCGGCTTGGCGGTGTACCCGATCAGGGTCAACGGCAAGAGACAACACGGCAGCAAGGACGTCATCCCGCGCCAGCCACGCTTCGTGGAGTAGTTGTTCAGTGTCGACTTCACACGTCACCCCCGATGTAGACACCGGTGAAGGTGAAGGTCAGGGACTCGCCGAGTCGCAGGTCCGGAACTCGCGAGGACGGCTGGACCTCGATGTTCTTGAACTTGGAATCGACCCTGGCGGCCCGACGCAACTGTTCCAGCGAACGTGCTGCGGACTCGACGTCGTCCGGCAGGCTGGCCTCCATCAAGATCTCGGTCCCCTCGTCAGTGTGCTCGAACGTCAGGTGCTGGATGTCGACGACGCGACCCAGCGTCCCGTAGACGTGACGCAGCACGGCCTCGAGCGGCAAGCCTTCGCCCTTCAAGGACTGCATGCTGCCGATGGACGCCTGCAGG
>JAJDEX010000496.1 GCA_029259575.1 Planctomycetota bacterium
GCGAGCTCGTCGTGCAGGGCAGCGTGTCCCCGGACCATTTCACGGTCTGGAAGGACGGCGTCCGTCGCGGCTACGAGTCGATCGTCAGCCGGCACGTGGGCGCCAAGGACATCCAGATGGTCTACGGAGGCCAAGGTGGCATGGCGACCGAGAGCATCGACGTCTCGGCTTCGCGGCGCCGCACCCTCTCGCTCACGCGCGAAGAGATCCTCGAACTGGCCCGCATGGGGCTCGCGATCGAGGAGCACTACGGCATGCCCATGGACATCGAATGGGCCAAGGACGGGCGCAGCCAGGAGCTGTTCATCGTTCAAGCGCGCCCGGAGACCGTGCACTCCAACCGACCTGCGACGACGCTCACGCGCTACGTCATGGATTCGGCGTTGGTCGCCAGCCTGCAGGCCGACGGCCAGGTTCTCGTGACGGGTCAAGCCGTCGGAACGCGCATCGGATCCGGCCATGTCCGCATGTACCGTGACTACGAACAGGTCATCCTGAAGAAGCGCGAACTGCGCAATCGCATCGCCGCGGGCGAGCGCATGGAGGACATCCCGCGCGAGGAACGCGTCTTCGACCCCGGCGACGTCCTGGTCACCGAGATGACCACGCCCGACTGGGAACCGATGATGAAGGACGCGAGTCTGATCATCACCGAGAAGGGCGGACGCACGTCGCACGCCGCGATCATCGCGCGCGAGTTCGGCATTCCGGCGATCGTCGGCTGCGAAGAGGCGACCAAGCGCCTGCGCCCCCATCAAGAGGTCACGGGCACCTGCGCCGAGGGGGACGAAGCGATCGTCTTCGCGGGCCGCCACCCGTTCCAGGTCGAGGAGCACGAGATCGACCTCGACCGCGAACTCCGGACCAAGATCAAGCTGAACGTCGGTTTCCCGTCCAAGGCACTGGCCGACTCGCAGCTGCCGGTGGACGGCGTCGGGCTCGCCCGGCTCGAGTTCATCCTGACGTCCGAGGTCGGCGTCCACCCGCTCGCCCTGCTCTGGTTCCGCGAACTGGGCGTCTGGTGCGAAGGGGGCGACCTGCCGTCCGAGCTCGAGTCCTTCCGCGAGGTCTTGGAGCGCGAAGGCCGCGACGAGGTGCGTCACATGCTGGGCGCCATCGACCGTCGTACCGCTGCTTACGCCGACAAGCGCCACTTCTTCGTCGATCGCGTCATGGAGGGCGTCGGCCTGATCTGCGCCGCGTTCCACCCGCGTCCGGTGCTGGTGCGTCTCTCCGACCTGAAGTCGAACGAGTATCGGCAACTGCTCGGCGGCCGCATCTTCGAGCCGATCGAGGAGAACCCCATGATCGCGTGGCGTGGAGCTTCGCGCTACGTGGACCCGACCTTCCTTCCGGCCTTCGAGATGGAGTGCGATGCGTTACGCCTCGTGCAGCGTCGCCTCGGCCTCGACAACCTGCAGTTGATGGTGCCGTTCTGTCGCTCGCCAGAGGAAGGCGCTGCAGTCCGCGAACTCCTGGACAACCGTGGCCTCGGCAAGGAAGCCGGCGTGCCGTTGTTCCTGATGATCGAACTGCCGTCGAACGTCATCGAGGCGGAACGCTTCATCGAAACGATGGGCCTCGACGGCGGCTCGATCGGCTCCAACGACCTGGTGCAGACGGTCTATGCCGTTTCGCGCGACGACCTGGAGGGCTACCGTTATCCGGTCGACGCCCGCTCGCCCGCGGTCCAGATCATGATTCGTCAAGCCGTCGACGCCTTCCGCAAAGAGGGCCTCGAGATCGGCATCTGTGGTCAGGCGCCGTCCGACCATCCGGACGAAGTGCCGGCCTTCCTGGTCGATTGCGGGATCAGCTCGATCTCGGTCACGCCCGACACGGCCGTCGCCGTTCGTCTTGCGGTGGCGCGTGCGGAAGAGGAACGCGCCAAGGAAGCGGGCGAAGCGGACGACGACTGGGCCGCCCGCGTCAGCTGATGCGTTCGGTCGTCTAGAGGACCGGCCGAGAACGAGCGATTCCGTGGTGCGCCGCGTTCGGTGAAGATCCAGGCGGCGGGTTCCACGCATGGCTCGATGCGATTCGTGGGTTCCGACAACGCCGAGCCGCGTCGAACGAGGTGGGCTGCGGGATGCCTCGTGTTCTGGACCTCTAGAGTCGGTCCAGGATGCCGCGGCCGCCTTCGGGGTCGAGCAGCGTCGTGGGAACGTCCCACCAGACGACGTCCTCGGCCAGGCGCGCGTTCCACGTCAACGGCCGCTTGTCGCAGATGAGGCCGAGCGAGGCGGCCGCCCACGCGCGGATCCGTGCGGGTTCGCGCTTGGATTGAATCAAGCCGACCAGAGGATCCACCGCACGCGCGTCTCCCAGGTAGCCGAGCGCGAGGATGCGTGCGATGCGCACGCTGAGGAAGCGCGATGCGGTCATGCTGTTCGCCACGCTCGCGACCGAACGCTTGTCCCCCATCAGCGCCAGACCGATGGCGGCCTCGCGCGAGAGCGACGGCGGCCCGCGATGGATCAGGGCGTCGACCAGGAACTCGCGTTGCACCGAATCGCTCATCCATCCGAGCGCCAGCATCGCCGCGCCCCGTGAGCGCTCGCTGCCGGTGACCGCTTGCTCGCGCAATGCTTCGAGAGCGTCGGTCTCGTGCATCAAGCCGAAGGCGATGGCGTAGGCAGCGGACTCGCTGGGGCTCTTCGCTTCGGCGTGCCGCTTGACCAGGAACATGCGCGTGCCCGCGGCCGGAGCATCGCCGAGCGCCGTGCGTGCGCGTTCGAGCAATCCGATGGCGAGGACGGCCCAGGGTCGCTCGACGCTGCCGCCTTCGAGCGCGCGCTTGACGAGGAAGCTGCGCGTGTCGATCACGGCGTCGCCCGGATCGCCGGCACCCCTGCGACCGGCGACTTCGGCGAGGGCGATCAGCGCCAGGTGCTTCTCGATGCGGTCGCCGTCCATTGCGATCTCCATCAGCCGTGAGCGGAGTTCGGTGTCGAGTGCGTCCTCGTCGTCGTCCCCCAGTCGGCCCAGCGCTTGCACGAGGCCTTGGACCTGCGCGTCGGAGTTCTTCGCCTTGGGCGACAAGCGCTCCAACAGGCTGCGTGTGACCGCGTCCCGGTCGTCGGGATCGAGGCCTGCGGCGAGGCGCGCGATCGCAACGGGTGCCTGAGCGCGGACCCTTCGATGGACCTGCTTGTCGTCCAGGATCTCGTTCAGGAATCGAATCTGACCGGCGCGGGTCGAAGCGCCTCCATCCGTCCGTTTCACCTCGGGCTCGATCTCGAGCGGAACGTGACCGAAGGCGATCACACAAGCGACGCC
>JAJDEX010000497.1 GCA_029259575.1 Planctomycetota bacterium
TACGACTGCTCCGGGTGCTTGCGTCCACCCTGGGGCGGGACGTTGGCGGTGGTGCCTTCGAGGATCTTCAGCAGCGCCTGCTGCACGCCCTCGCCGGACACGTCGCGCGTGATCGAGACGTTGCCGGTCGTGCGACCGATCTTGTCGATCTCGTCGATGTAGATGATGCCTTGCTGCGCGCGCTCGACGTCGAAGTCGGCGGACTGCAGGAGCTTGAGCAGGATGTTCTCGACGTCCTCGCCGACGTAGCCGGCCTCGGTCAGCGTCGTCGCGTCCGCCATGGCGAACGGCACGTCGAGCATGCGCGCCAGGGTGCGCGCCAGGAGCGTCTTGCCCGAGCCCGTGGGGCCGACCAGCAGGACATTCGACTTCTCGATCTCGACCTCACCGACGATGTCCGGGTCCTGGGACATCCGGCGCAGGCGGTGGTAGTGGTTGTAGACCGCGACCGAGAGGACCTTCTTGGCCCGGTGCTGGCCGATGACGTACTCGTCCAGCTGGCGCGCCAGTTCGATGGGGGTCGGCAGGCGGCGTGCGCCCGTCTCGACGACCGGCGTCGCGGCGTCCTCGGTGCGACCCAGCGGGCCCTCGGGATTCCGTCGCTGTTCCTCTTGCAGGATCGAGTTGCAGATCTCGATGCACTCGTTGCAGATGTAGACGCCGGGCGGACCCGCGATCAGGGAGGCGACGTGATGGCGTCGCTTCTCGCAGAAGGTGCATCGCTCGACGTGGCGACCTCGGTTGCTGGAAGAACTCATAGGAGATTCATCCTACCCGATCCAACCGGTTGCACGACGGGTCGTTCCACCTGGGAATCCAGGGCGCAAACGGGTCCTCGAACGAGACGCGGGCGACCCCCTTGGAGGGGTCGCCCGCTGTGATCAAGAGGGCCGTCCCAGTCGTGGACTCCGTGTGAATCCCGGAAAGGGATCCGAGAGGGTCCGAGCGGTGGGGACGACGTTCCAGGAACGCCTATTCAGGACTTCGCATCTTCGGCGGTGTCCGCAGCGCGCGCCACGATGTGATCGATCAGTCCGAAGTCCTTGGCCTCCTGGGGCGACATGAAGTTGTCGCGCGCGCAGGCATCGGCCAGCTCTTCCGGCGTCTTGCCGGAGTGGAAGGCGAGCAGGGCCTCGAGGTTCTTCTTCATCTTCATGATCTCGGTGACCTGGATCTCCATGTCCAAGGCCGTTCCGCCCGCACCACCGTGCGGCTGGTGGATCATGACGCGGGCGTTGGGCAACGCGAAACGTTTGCCCTTCGTACCGCCCGCCAGAAGGACGGAACCCATCGAAGCGGCCTGGCCGAGGCAATAGGTCTGAATGTCCGGCTCGATGAGCTGCATCGTGTCGTAGATCGCGAGACCCGCGGTCACGACGCCACCGGGCGAGTTGATGTACATCTTCACGTCCTGGTTCCGACCGGTCTTGTCGAGGAACAGGAGCTGGGCCATCACGGCGTTGGCGACGTTGTCGTCGATCGCGGTGCCAATGAAGATGATCCGGTCCTCGAGCAGACGCGAGTAGATGTCGTACTGGCGCTCGCCGCGACCGGTCTTCTCGATGACGAACGGGACGGGGTAGTAGCTTTCGGCTTGCATGAAGAGCGGTTTAGGTAGCGCGGAGGTCGGATTCAAGCCCCGAGGGCCGAACGTTCCTGCGTGCAGGTGATTGTGGATGGGGCTAGGAGGTCGCTTGTGGGGCAGTTGGCCCCCCGAAGCCCGAGGCATGGGGTCCGCGGACCCCACGACTCGGTGAGCCGGTGATTCCCTATCGGCCGATCAGGACGGTTCCTTGACCGTCGCGTTCTCGCGCAGGAATTCGCGCACCTTGCGCTCCAGGAGCTCGATCCCGAGTTGCTGGTGCATGTTGTTCTCGCTGTAGTACTTCTTGACCTCGTCGACGTCGGCGCCGTTGCGCATGGCGATCGACTCGAGTTCGGCCTCCATCTCTTCGGCGCGGACCTGCAGGTCCTCGGTCTCGGCCAGCTGTTCGACGACCAGGAGGGCCTTCAGACCCTTCTCGGACTCCTCGCGGGCGACGGGGCGCTGCTGCTCCATCTGGGCGTGGATGGCGTCGTGCTCGAGGCCTTGCTCCTGGAGCTGACCGTGCAGCGCGTTGAGGCGTTGGTTGGTCTGATCCTCGAGCATCGTCTCGGGCAGTTCGATGTCGGTCTGATCCATCAGGCGCTGCAGGAGCACCGTCTCGATGCGACCGTTCTCCTGGGTCTGGGCGTTCTCGGTGAGCTTCTCGTGGACCTTGGCCTTGAGGCTCGCCTCATCCTCGACCTGGAGCATGCCGAAGAGCTCCTCCTCGGTCGGCGGGATCATGTTGTAGGCCTGCTTGACCGTCACGCGACAGATGCCCTCGGCGCCGCGGGCGTCCTCCTGCTCGAGCGTTTCGGGCAGCGTCATCGGAACCTCGACGACGTCGCCGTCCTTGACGCCCAGGAGCGCGGCAGCGAAGGCGTCGGCATCGACTCCGGGGGGCGCCTGGGCGTCCGAGATGCGGATGCCCTCGCGCTCGAAGACCGCGGTCTCACCGTGCAGGAACGCGACGTCACCGAGGGCCATGCCGCCGGCTTCCATGCCTTCCGCGGCGGGTTCGGGGCGCGACTGCTGCAGCTTGATCTCCTCGATCGCGCTGTCGACGTTCACGGGCAGGACCGGAGCGAGCTCGCTCTCGACCTCGAGGCCCTTGTAGTCCGGCAGGTCGAAGGTCGGCTTGAGCGCGACCTCGAACTCGACGGAGAACGAACCGTCGTCGCTCATCTGCGCGTCGTCCTTGTTGATCTGCGGATGGCTGAACGGCTTCAGCTCGTTCTCCTGGACCGCTTGGCTGTACGCCTGCTGGATGAAGTGCTGCTGGATGTTCGCCGTGATCTCGGGGCCGAACTGCTTCTCGATCATCGGCAGCGGCGCCTTGCCCGGGCGGAATCCCTTCATGCTGACCTGACCGCGCTGGTGCTGGATGCCCTGCTTGTAGTGCTTCTGGAAGTCCTCGGCGGGGACGCTCAGGGACACCTTGGCGACGTTGGGGCTGGGTTTCTCGACGTTGACTTGCACGGAATCAGGGGCTCTAGCGGGTGGTTCGCGGGTGGGAGAATGGGCTCGGAGGACCTCGTCGGTCGAGTCCGAGCCCGAAGATTGAACCGTGGTCGGTGCCTCGCGTCCAGCCTGCCGACGGATCGATGGGGGATCCCGTCCGGCACGGGCTGTCCGGCACGGACCCGGAGACTGGCCTAGTTGATTCCGCACGAAGCTCCGACCCTCGATCCAGCGCTGTGCGGGGCACCTGGCTTCGACCCGAACCCGCTTTCGAGCGGCGCCACGGGGGTCCGATTCTTCGTGCGGAATCAACTAGGCCAGTCTCCGGGCCTGCCGATCGGAGTCCCAGCGTCCTAGGATGCCGGTCCGCGCTCCGGTCTCCACCGGGATCCACCCCGGAGCGCACCCCAGCCCATGGATGTACAGCTCAGGACTCACACGAACCTGGACGGCACGCAGGACCTCGCCACGGCGATCGATGCGTACGCGACCCAGGTCATGTCGGAATTTCGGGACGGCCTGACGGCCTCGGGGGTCGGCGCGCGCGTCCTGGCCCAGGCGATCGAGGCGTCCGAGGGCGTCGTCGTCACGGCCCACGGCGCCGACGGTGCGCGGCTCGGCTACTGCGTCGTCGTGCCGTTCCCGGATCCGCTGCTCGGGGACCGCATGCCGATGGTCGTCGCGCTCTTCACCGAGACCGACTATCGCCACCGTGGTCTGGCCGCCCAGATGATCGCCTCGGCGCGGCGCGACCTCGAGTCCCGCGGGCACATGGAACTCGCCGCTCGCGCGGGGCACAACGACGACGCGCTGATCTCGATGGGGGAACGCTGGGGCTTCGTGCGTTCCTGGGAACTCATGGTGCGGGAGTGACCCAGATGACCACGCTCGCGATTCTCGGATTGCTCGAAGGCACGCCGCTCGAGTTGTCGCACGCCGACCTGAGCTCCATGCCGGAGGCGTACCAGGTCCCCGACGTGGGCGTGCACGTGAAGGGCCGTACCGGTCGCGCGATTCGCTTTCGCGCGTTGCTGCACGACCGCGACCTGTTGGACAACTCGCGTTGGATCGACATCCTGTCGACGGACGGCTTCGCCGCGTCCTTGCCGATCGAGGAGATCGCGGACGACGGCTTGATTCTGTACGCGACGAGTGACGACCCGTTGACCGAGGACGAAGGCGGCCCGTTCCGCCTGATGATCCCGAACTACCGCGACGCCTGCGCGAGCGTGAAGCACCTCGCCTCGATCGCGTTCAGCGACCAACCGGGCAAGGACACACGTCCCAAGAGTGAGCCGGGCGGCGACGCCTGCACGTTGGACCGCTGAGCCTGCGAAAGGGTTCGTTCGCGGTCGTCGGTGCGATCAACGCGGCAAGGTCGGGATCAGATCGATCAAGCGCGTGACGCTCTCGTCGAGTTCCAGGTCGCCGATCTGGGTGATGGGGATCCAGCACACCTCTTTGGACTCGGCCGACACTTCGGGTTGCGCGCCTTCGGGAGCGATCGCCAGGAAGCGCACGTCCAGGTGCAGGTGTTCGGGCTCGGCGCCACGCTCGGGGATCGCGTGGATGTCCAGGTCGACCGCTTCGGGCGAGAACCACGCGGGCTCGATGCCGGACTCCTCGATCAACTCGCGTAGTGCGACGCTGCGCAGGTCGGGATCGCCGTCCGCGTGACCGCCGAACTGCAGCCACTTGTCGAGCTTCCGATGGTGGTGCAGCAGGACGCTTGTGCGCGCCGCGTCAACCATCAGGCACGAGCCGGTCAGGTGTCCCTCGAGGCACGTCCGCAGGTTCGCGTCCTTCGGATGCTCACGCATGAAAGCGACGATGCGATCGCGCGTGGCTGCTTGGATCGCGTTGGGGGCGCTCCAGCTCTCCAGTAGAGCTCGGGTCTCGTCGAGGTTCGTGGGTACGTTCATGGGCGGTTCTCGGAGGGCGATATGCGGGCGATACGGTGCCCGATACGGTGCCAGGCACTGTTCATTACGTTTCCTCAACCGCCCGGGGGCGCGCAGCGCCCGCGGGCGG
>JAJDEX010000498.1 GCA_029259575.1 Planctomycetota bacterium
CCCACCCTCCTCTCCAGCACTGGACTCCGGAGCCAGGCCTCCCATGCAGCAAAGTCACCCCATGTCGGTCTTCGGCTCGCCCTCCCTTCCGGCCCCGTTCCTGCCCCACCTGACCGGTGTTCGGATCCAGCCCAAGAAGGAGCGCAGGAGCAGGCGGTCCCCCCTCGAGGCGACCGGGCCCGTGGCCTCCAACTCGACGGCCCACGCGTCCTCGGAGAAGCAGGACCCCGAGGCTGCCCTGGCACGCCTGGCGCGTAGCGTCGAGGCGCTGCACGGTGCCCTGGAGAGCGCCGCGCGACAGTTGGCCTGCGACCCGCAAACGGCCGCAGTCCTGGCCCTCCCGGTCTTGGCTGCTCACGAGATCCGACGTGCACTGCGGGACCTGGACCCGAGCGCCTGACCTTCGCTCCACGACGGATTCGCAGGACCCTCGGCCTTCCCTTCATAGCGCCCTGCTTGATTCCGCCTCCTGGACGCCACCTTCGAGGTGATCCAGGGCTCTCGGCCCGGTAGCCTGTGCGACCGCCCCGGGACCTCCCGATCCTCCGTGCTGGAGAGATTCGGAATCCGATTCGAAGGTCCCGGCGGAGCACCATGACCGAACTCGCCCATCCCGACCGTCTGGCCAAGCTCGAAGCGATTCGCGCGGCCGGCCTGGACCCCTTTCCGCCGCGCGGCGTCACCGCTACCCCCATCGAGGATCTGCGGAAACAGGCGGGCACGGCCGAGGAGCCCGGTGCTCTGATCGGGGAACGCGTCACCATCACCGGGCGCGTCATGGGCCTGCGAGATTTTGGCAAGCTGATCTTCGCGCCGGTCCAGGACCGCACGGGACGTTTGCAGACGGGCCTGAAGAAGGACCTGCTCACCGAGTGGTGGCCGCAACGCAAGTGGCTCGACGCGGGCGATCAGATCGCCATCAGCGGCGAGCTCAGTTTCACGCAGAAGGGCGAGGTCACCATCTGGGCCGACGAGGTGCAGCTGCTCGCCAAAGCTCTCGCGCCGCCGCCCGAGAAGTGGCACGGGCTCACCGACAAAGAAGCGCGCTACCGCCGGCGCTACGTCGACATGTGGGCGTCCGAAGGCGTGCTCGACGTCTTCAAGAAGCGCTCCAAGGTCCTCAACGAGATTCGCCACTTCCTCGAAGAACGCGGCTACCTCGAGGTCGAGACGCCGACGCTGCACCCGATCGTCGGAGGTGCTTCGGCACGTCCGTTCGTCACCCATCACAACGCATTGGATTCCGAGCTCTACCTGCGCATCGCACCCGAGCTCTACCTGAAGCGCTTGATCGTCGGCGGCATGGAGCGCGTCTTCGAAGTCGCGCGCAACTTCCGCAACGAAGGCCTGTCGATCCGCCACAACCCCGAATTCACGATGCTCGAGCTGTACGAAGCTCAATCGGACTATCGCGGGATGATGGAGCTGACCGAGTCGATGTTCGAACGGCTGGCCCTGGCGCTGAACGGCACGACCAAGTGTGAGTTCCGCGGTGCGACGTACGACCTGAAGGCACCCTTCCAGCGCAAGCGCTACCCGGACCTCTTCCAGGAAGCCAACGGTTGCGAGTTCGACGACGAGCCGGCCGTGCGTGCGCGCGCCAAGGAGCTCGGCCTTGGCCACGAGAACGAGCACTTCTGGGGTCTGCTCGACGACGTGTTCGACGCGACCGTCGAGAAGGACCTGGCCGGCCCGATCTTCGTCACGGACTACCCGCTGCCGATCAGCCCGCTCGCCAAGAAGAGCCCCGACGATCCGCGCCTCACCGAGCGCTTCGAGATCTTCATCGCGGGCATGGAATTGGGAAACGCGTTCACCGAGCTCAACGATCCCATCGACCAGGAAGCACGCTTCGCCCAACAGGTCGCCAGCAAGGATCCCGAAGCCCCGGGCGAGGTCGACATCGACTACGTCCAGGCCCTCGAGTACGGCATGCCCCCGACCGGCGGCCTGGGCGTCGGCATCGATCGCCTGGTCATGGTGTTGACCGGTCAGGAGTCGATCCGCGACGTGCTGCTGTTCCCCGCGATGCGTCGTACGGACGGCGTGTCGCTCGAGACAGCGGACGACGACTCGGATCCCGCGAGCTGACGCATGTATCGCTCCTTCCTCAGTCGGCGCTACTTGCGAGCGCGCCGCACGAACTGGATCGGCATGGCTGGTATCACCGTCGCAGTCGCGGCGTTGATCTTGATCCTGTCGATCATGTCCGGATTCCTCGACGTCAGTCGCGGGCACCTGCGCGGGACGCTGTCGGACATGGTCGTCATGCCGCAGCTCGATGCACCGATCGCCTCGACCGGGGAATTGCCGAAACGGGATGCCGACGGCGTGCGCCAGGCCCTCGAAGCCAGCCCCCTCGTCGAAGCGGCGAGCCCCCAGTACAACTGGTTCGGCATGTTGATGATGCCGGGTCGCGAGCGACTGGCCTCCGACCCGACGTGGGGCGACCTGTCCGTCGTGCGCATTCTGGGCGTCGATCCCGAAGCGGAGATGGGGGTCTCGGAGTTCCGCCAGTTCCTCGAGAACAAGCCGGCAACCTTCTCCGGGCATCGGGTCCAGAACCCGGACGACCCGTTCGCTCTGCCTTCCGGAGTGGAGTACGACGGACGCCCGTTCGACGGCGCCGTCATCGGCGAGCAGCTGGCCAACATCTGGCGCATCGAAGTCGGTGAGGTGATCGAGATCGTCTCGGCGACGTTCAAGGACTCGGTCGATCAGTCCGCGCTCAAAGTTCGCGTCGTCGGCACGTTCCGCTCCAAGAACAACGAGTTCGACATGGGCGCGATCTACCTCTCGCGAGATGCGATGAAGGACTGGGTCGGACACGGACGTGAGTTCACCCAGATCACAGTGCGCCTGAAGGACTACGAAACGACCAAGCACCAGGCGAAGGTCGAGCTCAGTCGTGACCTGCACGAGGCCGGCTACCTGCACGACTACGACCCCATGGGCCCTCGCGGTGAGGTTCGCCTGTGGGAGGACTTCCAGGTCAACATGCTCAAGGCGATCGAGAACGAGAAGACGCTGCTGGGCATCATGCTCAGCTTGGTCCTCGTCGTCGCCGCGTTCACGGTGTTCGCGATCCTCTCGATGATGGTCACCGAGAAGCGCCGCGACATCGGCATCCTTTCCGCATTGGGCGCGACCCCGCGCGGCATCCTGGGCCTGTTCCTGATGATCGGCTTCTGGGAGGCCTTCGTCGGTGGGCTGTTCGGAGGGATCCTCGGCCTGCTCGGGGCGCACTACATCAATGCGATCGAGCGTGGCTTGAGCAGCATCCTGGGTGTTCAGATCTTCAACCAGAAGGTCTACCTGCTGGACCACATCCCGACCGTGATCGAGCCGGACGGCGTCGCACTCATCGTGGTCGGCGCGTTCGTGGCATCGCTCATCGCCGCCGCATTCCCGGCCTGGCGCGCCGCTCGATTGGATCCGGTGGAGGCTCTGCGACATGAGTGATTCGAACGACAACGCCCCGGTGCTCCGCGCCAAGGGCATCCGCCGTTCCTTCGCGATCGGCGACCGGACGCTCGAGGTCCTGCACGGCATCGACCTCGATCTCTATCGCGGCGAGAAGCTGTGCCTCATGGGCGCTTCCGGGGCGGGCAAGACGACTTTCTTGAACGTCCTCGGTTTGCTGGATCGGCCCAACGAGGGATCGGTCGAGGTCGAGGGCCGCGCCTGTTGGGACTTGTCAGCTGTCGAGCGCGCCGCGGTTCGGAATTCGCGCCTGGGCTTCGTGTTCCAGTTCTATCACCTGCTGGCCGAACTCGACGCGGTCGAGAACACGCTACTGCCGGCGATGATCGCGGGTCGTGAGCGTGGGTTGCGCGGCAATGGCAAGGCCCTGCGAGCCAAGGCGATTCAGATGCTGACCGATTTCGGCCTGGCGGATCGTTTGACGCATCGACCTGGACGCATGTCCGGCGGCGAGCAACAGCGCGTTGCCATCGCGCGGGCTTTGATCATGGACCCGCCGGTCCTGATCGCCGATGAGCCGACCGGTAATCTGGATAGTACGACCGGTGAGAAGGTGCTCGAGTTGCTGTTCGCGGAGCAGGAGCGCCGGGGCTTGGCGTTGTTGTTGGTGACGCATGATGAGCGGCTTGCGTCACGGTGCGACCGGGTTGTGACGATGGAGGATGGTCAGATTCAGGCGGATTCCGCGAGCCCGATTCCGTTGTAGGTCGGGCTGGGGGCTGTTCGTTGGTTGGGGTGCGTGGCTTGCGGGCTCGCGCCTTGGTTGGACGGGGCACTCGCATGGGGTTGGATCAGGTCCTGGAGTGGAGCTTGTCAGTTGGGTTTGGGTTCGTTCGAGCCTGGTAGGTTCGTTCGAGCCTGTTGGGTTCGTTGGAGCCTGTTGGGTTCGTTGGACCCAATGAGTTTGGCTGTTGAGGCTGACGAGGACTTGGTTGGAGGTGTGTGCCCGTGAAGGTTGCCGGAATCGAGCGGGTGGGTCTGGCTCGGCTCGAGAAGGGGCCGCCCTTCCGTCACCTCGCCGTCACCGCCGAGCCCGGCCCTGAGGGGCGAACGGGCGCGGCGGTGACGGCGAGGTGACGGAAGGGCGGCTCGGGAGGATTGGGGTTGGTGGCGGGGCTTAGGTGTTTGTCCGGTGGGCGGCCCTGTGCTTGATTGGCTCTGTGTCCGTCCCTGGCTGCGCTCGTCCCTGGCTGCGCTCGTCCCTGGCTGCG
>JAJDEX010000499.1 GCA_029259575.1 Planctomycetota bacterium
TGATCACGCCCGACAGCCCGACCCAACGCGTCGGCGCGCCGCTCGAAGAGGGCCAGACGTTCGCGAAGGTCGCGCACGCGGTTCCGATGCTCTCGATCTCGAGCCTGTTCGACGAGAGCGAAGTGCGCGACTTCGACGAGAAGGTGCGCCGCTTTCTGGGCCTCGAAGCCGACGAGCCGCTCGCGTGGTCGGCCGAGCCGAAGTTCGACGGTGTCAGCGCGGCGCTCGTCTACGAGAACGGGAACTTGATCCAGGGCCTCACCCGCGGCGACGGCGCCGTCGGCGAGGACATCCAGCGCAACCTGCGCACGATCGACAACCTTCCCTTGCGACTCAGCGCGAAGGACCGCCCGATCCCCGAGCTCGTCGAAGTGCGGGGCGAGGTCCTGATCAACCGCAAGGCGTTCGTCACGTTCAACGCGGAACGCGAGGCGCGCGGCGAACCGATCCTGGCCAATCCGCGCAACGCCACTTCAGGTGCGCTGCGGCGCAACGACCCTGCCGAGGTCGATCGCTATCCGCTCGAGTTCCATACCTACGCGGCCCCGCGCGTGGTCGGTGCGACGTTCGCGACCCAAGCGGAACAGTGGCAGGCGCTGCGGGATTGGGGACTCCCGGACTCCGGCTACAGCCGCTGCGTCACCGGGATCCAGGCGTGCCTCGACTACCACGACGACCTCGAGGCGCGACGCGACGACGTGCCGTTCGACATGGACGGCGTCGTGTGCAAGCTCGATCGGCTGGACCTACGCGACCGACTGGGATCCAGTTCGCGCGTCACGCGTTGGCAGTTCGCCCACAAGTTCGCTGCGGTCGAGGCCGTTTCGACCCTGCGCGCGATCGAGATCCAGGTCGGCACGAACGGCCGCTTGACCCCGCGCGCTCATGTCGATGCCGTCGAGGTGATGGGCGTCATCGTGCGCCACACGACGCTCCACAACGCCGACCATGTCGCCAACCTGGGGCTGTCGATCGGCGATCGCGTCACGCTCAAGCGCGCCGGCGATGTCATCCCCCAGATCACGGGCGTGTCCGCTCCGGCCGCGGGGCCCGCGCCGCAGGGCTGGGACGACGCCATTCCAGAGTCGCTGCTCGATGCGAACGGCGCGCTCCGTCCGGGTGTGGCTGCGCGGTGGGCCGAGGTGCTCGAGATGCCCGCGCAATGCCCCGCGTGCGGCACCGAGATCGCGGTCGAAGGCAAGTACCGCCAATGCCCGAACGTGCATGGCTGCCGGCCCCAGGTCATCGGCCGTGCGATCCATCTGGCGGGCCGCAAGGGCTTCGAGATCGACTCGATCGGCGAGAAGATGATCGAGCAGTTGTTCGACGCCGGTTTGATGCGCGACGCGGCCGACCTCTTTCACCTGGAGCCCGAGTCGCTGGTCGATCTGGACCGTTGGGGTGAGAAGACCGTCGCGAACCTGATGGCGCAGATCGAGGAGCGTCGGCACGTCCCGTTCGCGCGCTTCCTGGCGAGCTTGTCGGTGCCCGGACTCGGCGAAGCGACCGGTCGATTGCTGGCGCGCAGTTTCGCCGACCTCGACGCCCTGTTGGCCGCCGACGAGGACACGCTGCAACACGTGGACGGCATCGGCCCCAAGGACGCGGCGAAGATCCTCACGTGGTTCGCCGACGCGAAGAACCGCGCCTTCCTCGAGCGCCTGTTCGCAGGTCACGTCCAGATCGTCCTTCCGCAAGCCAACGCGGCCGGCGGCGTGTTCGAGGACAAGCGCGTCGTGTTCACCGGAACGCTCGAGAGCACCACGCGCGCCGAGGCCAAGAAGCTCGTGGAAGACGCGGGCGGACGCGTCGTCTCTTCGATCAGCGCGAAGACGGATTTTCTCGTTCAAGGCGGAAAACCGGGCAGCAAGGCCAAGAAGGCCGAAGGACTAGGCGTTCAAGTTCTCCTCGAGGAGGACTTTCGAAGCCAACTGGGGTTGGACAGCTAGAACTGCACGCCACCTGTCCCATCCTGGATGCGATCCCGGCTGGGGCCCTCCCCAGGAGAGTCGGACCGCGCGCATGCACGATCCGATGCAGCGCAGCGGGTCGTCCTATGGGTCACTCACCGGTCCAAACCCGAGAATCGAGCGTACCCCAACTCCAGCGATCGCCCCGAGGACGTCGATTCACCCTCCACCCGGCCCGGTCCGATCCGTAGATTGAGCCGCCAGCAGCCATGACCGATTCGAAACCGAACGACGAGGGCCCCGCGCTCGAGCTCCCCGAGGAGTTCAAGAAGAACGACGAGATCTCCGCTCTCGTCGATCAGGCGCAGTCCGGCGATGCCGACTCCCTGAACCAGCTCTTCACGCGCTACCACCAGACGATGGTGGAGATCGCGCGGCGCAAGCTGGGTGCGCGCCTGCGCTTGAAGGAAGATCCGGACGACCTCGCGCAGACGACGTTCCGCGAGGCGACCCGCGACTTCTCCTCGTACAAGTACCAGGGCGAAGGATCGCTCCTGCGCTGGTTGATCCAGATCCTGCAGAACAAGATTCGCGACAAGGCCGAGTTCTACTCCGCCGGCAAGCGCGACCTGTCCAAGGAGCGCGCGATGGACGCGCCGATCGAGGGCAGCGAGAACCAGGCCAGCCGCGACTTCCCGACCGAAGACCTGTCCGTGACCCAGGTCGTGTCGCGCCGCGAGAGCTTCGACCTGTTGCGCAACAGCCTCGAGGACCTGTCCGAGGAACACCGCCAGGCGATCACCTTGGTCTTCTTCCAGGGGTTGACCCTGCGCGAAGCCGGCGAGCAGATGGGCGGCAAGAGCGAGGACGCCGTGCGCATGATGTTGCGCCGGGCCGAGGGCAAGCTGGGCGAGCACCTGCGAGGCAAGCTCGGCCGCGACCAGGACAGCTGACCGCTATGTCCCGCGGGTCCGTATGCCAGACGCATGCACGACGGACCCCGACGGGATGTTCGGGCCCCATCATCCGGGTGCATGGGGTCGCTGGCGAACCGGGAGTACCGCGTCAACCGGGAGTAGCGGGGGCGGCCCCGACCCCACCCGCACCGCCCCCGCCCCCCCCCCGGCCCCCCGGGCGCCGAGGGAGGGGGGGGGGGGGCGACGC
>JAJDEX010000500.1 GCA_029259575.1 Planctomycetota bacterium
ACGACGTGCAGCGCGTGTGTGCGGCGGTGAGCGAGCACGGCCTGCCGAACGTCTACGGTCCACAGCGCTTCGGTGCTCGCGGGGACAACGCCGACATGGGAGCCCTGTTGCTGACCGAGGGCCGCGGCGCGCACGCCCGAGCCCTAGGCGCGAAGAAGCCCAGCGCGATCTCCAAGACCTTGCGGACGTTGCACGTGAACGCGTTGCAGGCGCGCATCTTCAACCGCGTCGTGGCCGCCCGCCTGGAGGGACCCGGCGGTGTGTCCGGAATCCTGTTGGGGGACCTCGCCCAGAAAACGGATACCGGCGGCATCTTCCGCGTCGGGGATCTGGCCGATGCGGAACGCGCGCAGCGCTTCGAGATCAGCGCCACGGGACCGATGCACGGATCGCGCATGGACGAGCCGACCGGCGAGCCCGCCGCGATCGAGGCCGCCGCCCTCGCCGCCGAAGGTCTCGAGGGCTCGGTCTTCGGGTCGGGCGGAGCCTTGCCCCAACGTGGGACGCGTCGCGCGCTGCGGGTCCGCGTCCTCGAACTCAGCTCGACCCGCGACGGTTCCGACGTGGTGCTGACGTTCGGGCTCCCGCCTGGAAGTTTCGCCACGACCCTCGTCGAGGAGCTCCAGAAGCGGTCTCATTCCGTTTCTGGTGGGATCGGGGGTCCATCTGGGGGGGCTCCCTGCCGATAGCATTCTTGCCCATGGATGCCTCCCTCTCCGACGATGGCGAGTCCGGCGACTCCGAGCCCTGGCTCGATCGCAATCTGGACCGCCGCATGAGCCCCACGCCCCGCTTTTCCCGCTATAGCTTGTGGGGAGGCCGTCGCAAGGACGTCCGCCGTTCGATCGAGGCGGAGGGCACCTACGTGGATCTCTACAGTCGCAGCCTCTTCGTGGCGGTTCTGTGGGTGGCCCTCATGAACGCCGGGGATGCGTTCTTCACGCTCATGCACCTGCAAGCGGGTGGGATCGAGCTGAATCCGATGGCGGAACGACTGCTCGAGACAGGCAGGTTCGGGTTCGTCTTCTGGAAGGGCGTGCTGATCACGGGGGCCCTGGCGGTGCTCGCGATGCACAAGAACTTCCAGCTGGCCCGGGTGGGCCTGTGGGTGTCCGCGGGGGCCTACACCCTGCTCAACATCTACCACTTGAGCCTGTTCTAAGGGCGAGCCCCCGGAACGGAGGAGTAGACTGCGAGGGTCGTTCGGGAAGTTGCTCCCGGGCGGATCGTCCAGTCCCAGGTGATTGCCCTGCCCCCTTCCAACGATTCCCAGCCCGGTGATGCTCCCACGACGGTCCTCGTGACCGGCGGAGCGGGATTCGTCGGTGCCGCGACCGTGCGCGCGCTCTTGGGTCGGCCCGGGACGAACGATCTTCGCATTCACGTCATCGACGACCTGTCCGCCGGCGACCGTTCGCGGTTGCCCAACGATCCGCGGGTCGTGTTGGACGTGGCCGATGTGACGGCGCCCGGGGTGCTGCCGGCCGTGTTGCAGAACGGTGGGCCGTACGACGTCGCGTTGCACCTCGCCGGACGCGTGGGCGTGCGCCGCGTGTTGGCCGACCCGGACGACTGCCGTCGCGTGACCGAACAGGCCGCCGACGCGTGGACCACAGCGCTCACCTCCATTCCCGCCGATCGCAGGCCGCGCTTGATCTCGGCCTCGACCAGCGAGGTCTACAGCGACGTCGAAGGCCTGCTCGCCGAGGACGCGCCGCTGCGTTCGGTGGACGGCCAAGGTCGCTGGGCCTACGCCGGGTCGCGCGTCGCTGCCGAATATCGCTTCGATGCCATTCAGGACCTCTGGCCCGAAGGGCGCGGACCGGTACACCTGCGGTTCTTCAACGTGACCGGTCCTGGCCAGGACGCCGACAGCGGCATGGTGCTCCCGACCTTCATCGAACGTGCGCGCGCGGCCGAGCAGTTGCCCGTGCACGGGGACGGCAGCCAGGTGCGAACCCTCGCGCACGTCGACGACGTCGCCGAGGATCTGGCCGACCTGATCCGGCGTGAGGCCTGGGTCGAAGGCGGCGCCCTGAACCTCGGCGGCACCGCACGCACGACCGTCCTGGACCTGGCCCGCATCTGCATTCGCGTGGCCGGCCTCAGCGACGACATCATCCAGTTCGTGGATCCCTGCGAGGGCCTGCCGAACTTCGAGGAAGTGCGCTGGCGCGAGCCGGACCTGACGCGCGCCCGGAACTTCGGTTTGGCGCGGCGTACGCGCAGCCTCGAGGCGATCGTGCGGGACGCGTGGGAACGCCACCCGTCCGCGCGCAGCCTGGCCCGCTGACGCGAGGAGCCGCGGGACACGGCTGGTCACGTACACGGCGGCCACGGACACGTTGCCCCATGGACACGGTGGTCCGCGTACACGGCGGCCACGGAAACGAGAGCCACCGACTCGATTGGCTCCGCTGGGTCCCGGATCAGGACGCGCGATCGGCCGTCCAAAGGGGCGCGGAATCGGGGCCTTGGGTGTCTTAGACTTCCATCACGTCCCGCACGGCCCGTCGAGCCGCACGGACCCCGGAGACCCCTTTGCGAATCGCCCGCATCCTGACTCGCCTGAACCTGGGCGGACCCGCGCGTCAAGCGCTGGCCGCGGACCCCGTTCTGCGTCAGCGTGGCCATGAAGTGCGACTCTTCACCGGTACGGCGGAGTCCGGCGAGGGCGACCTGTTCGATCGATTCCTGGAGCGTGGGCTCGACGTCGTGCGCGTACCTGGACTGCGCCGACGTCCGGGTCCCATCGCCGATTTCCGGGCCGGGCGTTTCCTGCGCAGCGCCTTGCGCGAGTTCCGACCCGACGTCGTCCACACGCATGCGTCCAAGGCCGGCCTGCTCGGTCGGCGCGCCGCCTGGAGCGTCGGTGCAGCCACCGTACACACCTTCCATGGGCACGTGCTCGAGGGCTACTTCCCGGAACGCATCTCCAGGATGTTGCGCAGCACCGAGCGCAAGCTTGCCGAACGCACCGACGCGATCGTCGCGGTCTCCCACGCGACGGCCGACGACCTGGTGCGGCTCGAGGTCGTGCCCGAGCAACGGGTCGTGGTCGTACCGCCCGGTGTCGATCTGGCGGCACTGCTCGAACTGCGTGCTCGATCCGGATTCCTACGACGACTCGTCGGTGCCGACGAGAACGCGTTGCTGGTCGGCGTGCTCGGTCGCCTGGCCGAGGTGAAACAGCCCGAGAAGGCGATCGAAGTGTTCGAATTGCTCCAAGCGCGCTATCCCGACCTGCACATCGTGTTCATCGGCGACGGGGACCAGTGGGGCATGCTCGAACGTCGCATCCAATCTGGTTCCGAAGCGGTCCGCGCGCGCGTCCACATGGTGGGTGCGCGCGAGAACATGGTCGCCGTCCTGTCCGACCTGGACGTCCTGCTGATGACCTCGCGCAGCGAGGGCATGCCGGTGTCTTTGATCGAAGCTGCGGCCGCGGGCATCCCCGTGGTCAGCACCCCGGTCGGCGGCGTGCCGGAGCTGGTGGCGCACGAACGCACCGGTTGGTTGGGGGAGAGCGTCGACGAGTTGGGGTACGGGCTGGCCCAGTACCTCGACTCCGAGGACCTGCGCCGGGACGCGGGCTCCCGCGCGCGACTGCGCGTGCGGGAGCGTCACAGCGGCCAGGCCTTGGCGACGCGCCTCGAAGCGGTCTACGAGGCCGCCGTCGGTGCGCATTCGGGCGATGCTCTGCCGGTGACGGAAGGCCGAGGAGCCTTCGCATGAACCTGTTGATGGTCAGCGGCGATCGCCAGGTCGTCCTCGGAGAGCGTGGCCCGTTCCATTCGATGCAGCGCGAGTTCTCGCGCTACTTCGAGCGGATCGATGTGCTCTGCCCCAAGCCGACGGGCCCCGTCACCATCCGTTCGATCCACGACAACGTGCACGTCCTTCCCGCGGACTGCGGTCGATTGGCGATGCTGCGCTGGATCGCCAGACGCGGGGCCGAGCTCATCGAGGAACACGGGCACACGTTGATCGTCAGCCACGACTATGGCTTCTTCTACAACGGGCTCGGATCCGCGCAATTGTCGCGCACGACCGGTGTTCCGTACCTGTCCGAGATCCACCACGTGCCTGGCTACCCCGTGGCGATCGGCTTGCGCGAACGCTTCGATCGTTGGGTCGCGCGGGCGTACTTGCGTTGGGCTCGGCATCGCGCCATCGGCTTCCGTGTGGTGAACCAACAACAGATGCCGCGGCTGATGACGGGCTGGGGCGTCGCGCCCGAGAAGATCTTCATCCTGCCCTCGCTCTACATCGACCTCGAGGTGTTCCGACCTGCGCCCAGCCCCGTCGAGGCCGTTTACGACGTCTGCTTCGTCGGTCGTTTGGTCGAGAACAAGGGCGCCGATCGGATCCTGGAGTCGCTGCGTGTTCTGGCGTCGCAAGGAATGCCCACGCGATCGGTCTTCGTGGGCAAAGGACCGCTCGCGGACAAGCTCCAACGCCAGGCGCAAGCGCACGGCCTGGACGTCACCTGGATCCCGTGGGTCGACACGCCGTCGGACCTGGCCGAGATCTACCGCCAGAGCCGCGTGTGCGTCTGCGCCTCGACGTGCGAGGGAGGACCGCGCTTCACGGTCGAAGCCATGGCCTGCGGCACACCGGTCGTGTCCACCCCGGTCGGCGTCATGGGCGACCTGCTTGCCGACGGTCGCGCCGGACGTCTGGGCGGGTTCGAGCCCTGGGGCTTCGCGCGCTCGCTCGAGGAGGTCCTGCGGGACGAATCGATCCGCGTCGAGATGGGACGGAACGCCGCGGAGATCGCGCGCCAGCACGAGTACGCCACCGCGATCGGCGTGTATGCCAACGGACTGCGGTTGATGGCGGGCGAGGCACCCCTCGAACTCGAGCCCGTGTCGTGATCGAACCCCGCGTTGGGGCGGACCCCGTGCTCGAAAGCGCAACGCGCTGCGATAGACTGTAGCCCCGTGAATCTCGTCTTCGTCACCCAGGTCCTGGACCGCCAAGACGCGATCTTGGGCTTCACCACCCGCTGGATCGCGGGGCTCGCCAAGCACTGCGAGCGCGTGCGCGTTCTGGCGCTCGAGGTGGGCGACACCAGCGACCTGCCGGCCAACGTCGATTGGAGGGTGATGGGTCGGAAAGGAAAGCTCACCCGCTGGCTGCGCTATCGGCGTCAGTTGAACGAGGCCTTGGGCCAGGACGGGTTCGACACGTTGCTCACCCACATGGTCCCCAGGTACTCGAATCTGGGCGCTGGGCTGGCCCGGAAGCACGGTGCACGGCATTTCCTGTGGTACACGCACAAGGGTGTGGATGCGCGCCTCAGAAAGGCGGTCGGACTGGTCGAAAGAGTCTTCACCGCTTCCCCCGAGTCCTTGCGCGTGGACACCCCCAAGAAGGTCGTCACCGGCCACGGAATCGACGTGACCCATTTCGGGATCGCCGATGGTCCGACTCCCCAGCCTCCGACCCTGCTCTCCGCGGGCCGGTTGACGCCCGCGAAGGATCCGTTGTGTGTCCTGGCGGCGCTCGGGATCCTGCGCGATGCGGGGCGGGACGTGCGGCTGGTGTGGGCCGGCGGAGGACTGCATGCGAGCGACACCGAGTTCGGGCAGCACGTGCGTGCGCGCGTGAGTGCGTTGGCGCTGGACGAGCGGGTCGAGTTCCTGGGCGACGTGCCCTACCCGGACTTTCCGGACCGCTATCGCGACGCGACGTTGTTCGTGTCGGCGAGCCACACGGGCAGCGTGGACAAGGTCGTGCTCGAGGCGATGTCCTGTGGGCGGCCTGCGATCAGTTGCAACGAATCCTTCGGCCCGATCTTCGCCGAGTACGGTGACGAGGCGGCTGACCTGACGTTCCCGCACGGCGACGCCGAGGCCTTGGCCCAGCGCATCGCGATCTGGCTCGACCGGACCGACGCCGAACGGGCTGCCTTCGGACGGCGCCTGCGCGCGACCGTCGAACGCGATCACGAAGTCGATGCTCTGATGGGTCGGCTCGTGCGTGACATGGGGGCGCCGGCCTGATGCGTGATCTGTCGGACCTGTCCATCGCGATCGTGTCGTGGAACACCTGCGAACGATTGCGCGCCTGCTTGGCGTCGTTGCAGGACGACCTGCGCGCGGGCGCTCACATCGTCGTCGTCGACAACGCCAGCCACGACGGTTCCGCGGACATGGTCGCGCGCGAGTTTCCGGACGTCGCGCTGATTCGGAACACGACCAACACGTTGTTCGCCGCGGCGACCAATCAAGCGGCCCAGGCGTGCCACCGGCCTTACCTGATGCTGCTCAACCCGGACACCGAGCTGCGCGCCGGGTGTTTGGCCGAGTTGGCGACCTTTCTGGACGGCCATCTTGATCACGCCGCCACAGCGCCGCGCATGGAAGATGCAGCGGGTCAGCCTCAGCACGCGGCGATGGGCTTCCCTTCGTGGTGGACGCCTCTGTTGTTCGCGACGCCGATCGAGCGTTGGTGGCCGGGAGCTCCAGGACTCCAGCGCTATCACGCCTCGACCTTCGATCCGAACGTGGACGCCGATTTGGACCAACCTCCGGCCGCTGCCTTCCTGGTGCGTCGCGAGGATTGGGATGCCTTGCGCGGGTTCCGCGAAGAGCTGCCCCTGTTCTTCAACGACGTGGACCTGTGTCGGCGATTGATCGACGCGGGGCGCCGCATCGGGTACTGCGCCCAGGCGCGGCTGGTGCACCACACCGGTTCCGCGACGCGCCAGTTGAGCGACTTCGCCGAGCAGTGGCATCGCGATCGTTTGACCTATCACCGACTTCATCACGGCTGGCTCGCCGGTCCCTGGGTGAAGGCGTGCACCACGTTCGCCTGGGCGGATCACGCCGCGCAGCAGTGGAGCGCGCGCCTGCGTCGACGCTCGTTCGAGCCGGTCGGTCCTTCCTGGCGTGCGTTGCGCCGACATTGGGCGGCATGACCGTGCCGCAGCCGATGGCCGTGCGCGAGGAGCTGTTGGAGCCGATCCGCTCCGTGCTGAGCTGGATGCTCGGCCTGCGGAACGCGGACGGGGCCATCGTCTGCCCGCAGCACAAGCTCGAGCACACGGGCAAGAGCGCGGGCGCCATCGTGATCGCGTGCCAGCTCGCACAAGTCGATCCGAACGCGGATCAGGACGCGCTGTTCCAGGTCGCGCGGGAACAATCGATGCGGCTGGTCCAGCGCCTGGAGCGCGAGGACACCTCGACCTGCTTCACGTTCCGACCGGGACGTCACGACCCGCACAACTGCTCGAACAGCGTCATCGATGGAGGCGCGTGCAGCGATGCGCTCGCGACTTGCGTTCAGGTGTTCGGGGAGCGACTCAGCCACGAGGAGCGCCAGGCCATCACGCACGCCAGCGTGTTGCACGCGCAGACCTATCTGCGGCACTGCGTCATCGACAAGCCGATCCCGGCACAGAAGGCCTGGGCGATGACCGGCGCGGCCCAGGCGTTCGCGCTGTCCGGGCACGAGGTCCTGCAACTCGCCGTCCAGGAGGGCGCGCGACTGCTGGCCGACGTGCAGCACGCGGACGGGAGCTATCCGTATCACCCGCTGGACGGTCAACCCGGGCACCCCGGCGCCAGCGACGTCTCCGCGTTCTATCAATCGCGCGTCACCGCCTTCCTGGACTTCGCGTTGGAAGCCGCAGGCCTCGATCGCTCGGAACACGCCGACGCGTTGGACCGCGGCCTCGACTTCCTGCTCGGCCTGCAAGGTCCCGACGGCATCAAGGTCGGCGTCGTCGAGGCCAAACCATGGTACTGGGGCGCGACGCACGAGGTCGCCAGTCACCCGTTCGACGTCGCCGCCTTGATTCGTGGTTGGTCGCGCACGGGCGACGCCAAGTACGCGGTCGGTGCGTTGCGCGCGTTCCGTTCGTGGGCCGCGCATCTGCTGCCGAACGGCGAGCCGTCCAGTCACGAGCCCGGACCGGGACGCCGCAAGAGCTATCAGTGTCCCGTGTTCTGGGCCAGTCACGCCAGTTGGATGGCGCGCGCCTTGCCCGAGCTCGAACGGGCGATGGTCGAGGGCGCGACCCAGCCCGCCAAGCTCAAGGAGCCGCGCGTGACGTGGTTCGCCGATGCCGGTCTGGTGCGGCTCGAGGACGCGACGGTCGTCGCTTGGGTGCGCGGAGCCCGGCCCGCGGGCAACGCCCATCACGGCAGCCCCTTGGGCGGCGGATTGATTCGAGCCGTGGCTCCGGACGGAACGGAATTGTTGCCGCGCTGCCGGTTGGGCGCCCATCAGGCGGGCGAGTGGACCGGCAAGGTCGGGCGTACGTCCCTCGCTCGTGGTTGGCGTTGCGGCCGCAAGGAGTTGCGCTTCTCGCTCTGGCTGGCGCGCAGCGCGTGGCGCGCGGGTCGTCATCTGGCCGCGATCGGCATGCCCTGGCGCGTCTTCAAGGAGGCCGTTCTGGCCTTCGCGCATCCGCGGGTCTCGACCAGCTTCGACCGTGATCCCGGCTTGGAGATGCTGGACGATGGCGTCCGGCTCACCGTTCGCATGGCCCATCGGGACGGTACGGTCGATCCCTCGGGCCCCGTCTTCACGCGGACGTTTCGCGTCAACGGTCAAGGCGTGAAGGTCGACGAGACCATCGGCCCAGGTCGGCCCGCGCGGGCGTTGAACTACCGCCTTCCGGCCCTGGCCCGCGACGCCGGTCGTGGTCCGGAACGCGTCACTTGGCGTTTGGGCGCGACAGGCTCTGGTTCGGGCTCCCTCGGCGGCTAGGCTGGGACCGTTCCCGGAACGACCATGTCCCGTATGCTCACGATTCTCGCAGCCCTGCTGCTGGTGTTCGGCCTGCTGTTGCTGAACTACACCCAAGCGATCGCTTGGGAACACCACGCCGAGCATGCGCGCGAGGTCGGCTATCCCGATCCCGCGAACTGGATGTTCCGACTCGGCCAGTTCCTGACGCCCGCCGCGGCGCTCTGGTTGGGGATGCGCCTCGCCGGCAAGCAGCGAAGCCGGGATGGGGGGGCCACGTGAGCGCGAAAGTGCAATCCGCTGCTCGCCGCATGCACCTGGTGGCGAACGCCCGCATGCCCAGTCAACGTGCACAATCGCTGCAGGTCGCCCAGGCCGCTGCGTCGTTCGCGCGCGCCGGCATGGAGACCAAGTTATGGTACGCGCGGCGTCGCGACACACCTTTGCCCGTCAACGCTGCGGAACTGTGGGACCACTACGCGGTGCCCGCAGGGACTCGGCCCGACGCGGAGGCGGTCCCGTGCATCGACATGATCGACCGCGTGGCACGCGGCCTTCAATTCGTTCCGGCACGCATCCAGGAACTCACGTTCGCGCGCAACGCGGCGCGCCGCATCCGCAAGCTACCCGAGACCGACTGGGTCGTGACGCGCGAGGTCGAGGTCGCTGCGCAATTGCGTCGGCGCCCACGCCTGGCGCTCGAACTGCACCGCGTGCCCGGTGGGCGCATGCGTCGACGGTGCTTGGCTCAAGTGATCGGCAGCGGTACGCGCCTGTTGGCGATCTCGGGGGGCGTGCGCGACGACCTGATCGCTCAAGGGGCGGCGGCGCAGCGCATCCACGTCGCGCACGACGGCTTCGAACCGGCCCGCTTCGCTGCGCTGCCCACGCGCGCCGAGGCGTGCGCCGACCTGGGGCTGGACCCGGGTCTGCCCGTGGTCGTGTACACCGGTGGCCTGATGACCTGGAAGGGGGTCGAGGTGCTGGTCGATGCCGCGCGCGGGATGCAGCACGTTCAGTTCGTGATCGCGGGTGGCATGGATGTGGACGTGCGCGCGCTGAAGGTCGCCGCCCAGGGCGCGCCGCATGTGCGCATCGACGGTTTTCAGCCGCCGAGCCGGGTGTCGATCTATCTGGCGGCTGCCGATGTCGGCGTCGTCCCGAACCGCAGCACGCCGGCGATCAGTGCGCGCTACACCTCGCCTCTGAAGGTCTTCGAGGCGATGGCTGTCGGGTTGCCGTTGGTCGTCAGCGATCTGCCCAGCTTGCGCGACGTGTTGACCTCGGACCAGGCGCGTTTCGTGTCGGCCGAGGACGCGGCTGCGCTGGCGGAGGCCTTGGCCGAACTGCTGGGGGACGCGGACCGTCGGAGCGCGATGTCCCGCGCACTGCTGGCTGCCGCCCCCGACAACACCTGGGACGCTCGCGCGGCCCGCATCTTGGACTTCCTGGAGGCCGCCGCTTGAAGGTGCTCTTTCTGACCGACTCGCTGTCGGACCTGGACGGCGTCGGCCGTTACGCCCATCGGTTGATCGCCGCCCTCGAGCGCAACCGCCCGGGGCTCGAGGTGCACGTGCTGCTGGCCCGCAAGCATCATCCGACGTCCGATTCGGTGCCGAAGCACTGGACCATCGACGTGGCGTTGCCGCCGGACTGGTACTTCTACATGAAGCCGCTGCGCTTCTGGGTGTGGCGCATCCTGGCGGGTTGGAAGACGTGGCGTGCGGCTCGCAGCGCTGTGATCGTGCATGCGATCAAGGACTTCCCGCACTCGATGACGGCTCTGGACGGCGCTCGCCTGGCGGGCAAGCCGTGCATCGCCACCGCGCACGGCACGTACACCGTGCAGCCGGTCAAGGACCCGCGCACACGGAAGCGCGCGACGAAGACCTATCACGGGTTCGCGCGCTTGATCTCGGTCAGCCAGTACACGCTGAACCTGCTGCAGCGCGCTCTCGGCGAACGCGCCTTGCCCACGTCCAAGGTTGCGGTCATTCCGAACTGTGTGGATGCCGAGCACTACGTCGCGACACGGGACGTGGGCGATGCGGACTGGCGCGGCCGCGACTTCGTGGTGACCATCGGTGAGGTCAAGGAGCGCAAGGGGCTGCACCTGGCTCTCGAGGGCTTCTTGAAGGTCGCCGCCGAGCATCCAACCTGGCATCACTACATCGTCGGTCGCTTGTCCGGCGACGACTACGAACGGCGCTTGCGCGGCATGGCCCAGGACGCGGGGTTCGCGGATCGCGTGCACTTCCTGGGCAACGTCACCGAAGACCAGAAGGTCGACCTGTTGCAACGCGCCGGCGTGTTCCTGCACACGCCGGTCACGGCCGCGGACGGCGGGTTCGAGGGTTTCGGTCTCGTGTACCTCGAGGCCAACGCCGCGGGCACTCCCTGCATCGGCACGCTCGACAGCGGCGCGATCGACGCGATCCGTGACGAGCGGACCGGACTCTTGGTCGAGCAGACCGGCGCGGCGACCGCGGTGGCGCTGAGCCGACTCATGGGGGACGCGGACCTGCGCGCACGCATGGGGCAGGCCGGACGCGACCACGCCGGAACGCAGACCTGGGACACCAACGCGTTGGAGGTCCTGGCGATCTACGACCAGGAGCTCGGGCGATGAGGATCCTGTTCCTGTCCGACATCGTGGATCCCGGCGTGGGGTCGTCCGTCCGCCAGACGTTCCAGCTGGCGCGCGAGCTGCGCAAGCGTGGTCACGACACGGCGGTCGTCGGCACGGTGCGCGATGCGGCCGACGCGACGCCGACCGAGGTCGACGACTGCCAGGTCTACCGTTTGCACTCCGAGTATCCGCGGCGTTTCCGCGCGTGGACCTCGATGCACAACAAGCAGATCGACGCGCCGTTCGAACAGGTGCTGCAGGAGTGGCGTCCCGACGTCGTCCACGGTCAGCTGGTTCACGAACACCTGGGCTACCACACGCTGACCCAGTCGAAACGCGCCGGCGCTCGCGTCCTTCTGACCGCCCACGACGTGATGACGTTCTGCTACCAGAAGCTCACGTGCTTCCATGGTGGCGAGGAATCCGGAGGCACGGACTTCGACGTCGTCGCGCGCGCCTCCAAGTGCATCCCGTGCCAGCGCTTCCGCTTCCGTCCCGGTCGCAACGCCCACATCCGCAAGGTGCTGGGGCGCGACGTCGATCGCTTCCACGCCGTCAGCGATGCGTTGGCCGACATCCTGCGCGCCAACGACCTGACGGTGCACCGCACCGTGCACAACGCGCTCGATTGGGCGGACACGTTGCCCTCCGACGCGGACGTGGCTTCGTTCCGGCGGCGCTTCGGGCTGGAGGGCAAGCAGGTGCTGGCCATCGGCGGGCGGCTGCACAGCCAGAAGGGCGTCGGCAAGCTGCTCGAAATGCTGCGCCTGTTGCGTCCGCAATTCCCGGACGTGCGCCTGATCGTCATGGGGCGGCGTGAGATCTACGACGGTGAATTCGCCCCGCAAGCCAAGGACCTGGGCGTGGCCGACCTGGTCGTGCCGACCGATTGGCTGAACGGCGACGAGCTGGCCCAGGCTTACGCCGCCGCCGACGTGTTCGTCACGCCGAGCCTCTGCTTCGACACGTTCGGCCTGGTCAACCTGGAAGCGATGGAGCACGCCAAACCGGTCGTGGCCACCAGCTTCGGCGGCTCGTGCGAGGTCGTCGAGCATGGCGTGACCGGGTTCATCGCGAACCCCTTCGACCTCGAGACGTTCGCGGGCGCGATCGCGAAGCTGCTCGGCGACGAGGCCTGCCGTCTCGAAATGGGCCGCCAGGGCCGTTTGCGCCTCGAGAGCCGGTTCGGCATCGCCCGGTTGGCCGACGAGTGCCTGGACGAGTACGGCTCGCCTGCGCTCGCCTAGGCCGGTCCGCCAGAAGGGACGTAGCGGGGGGCCCGTGGGCCGCGCGAGGACTGCGGGCACCCTTCGCGGGATCCCGGGCGTGAGACGGCGCCTGCGCATCTCCACACGGGCCACAGATCCGGGCCCACATGGGTCGAAAAGTACCTAAGTCCTGGTCCGTGCCTCTGTTGCGGTTCCACCCACCCGTGGGTAGATTCGCCTTGCTGAGCCCCAGTTGCTCGTCAGCCGGGGTACGCTTCACCTGGAAGAATTCCGTTCGGGATTCCTCCAGCGGGCTTCAGAGGCCCATTCTCTCCATCAGACACGCGGGTCCTCTCCGATCCGCGCCCGTTCGGGACGCCGACACGGGACGAAATCGAACCTCCACCTTCCGAGCCACCGATGCGCAAGACCCTACTGACCTACGTCAAACCCCACGTCCAGGAGGATCCGCTCTCGATGATCCTCGGGATCGGGTACATGGGCGCCATGCTCGAACGGGAAGGCCTCCCGGTCGAACTCCACGACGAGCGCGTGGGCACCGACCAGGAGATGAAGGCCGTCATCGAGCGCAACGATGTCATCGGCTTCAGCGCCCTGACGCCGAACATTCGCCGCGCCATCGCCTGGGCCAAGTACGCCAAGGAGCAGGGCAAGATCACCGTCATGGGTGGTCCGCACGCTTCGGTCGATCAGGGCGTCTTCCTCGACTCCGGTCACTTCGACTACGTGTTGAAGGGCGAGGCCGAGTACACGTTCCCCGAGCTGCTGAAAGGCATCGAGGGCAACGACGACGAAGCGCTCAAGAAGGTCGAGGGCCTCGCGTCCATGCGCGACGGCGAGCTGTGGGTCGACAACCCGGCTCCCGCTCTGATCAAGAAGCTCGACGAGCTGCCGATGCCCGCGCGGCACCTGCTGCCGATGGATTCGTACTTCTCGAACAACCCCGAGCGCCTGATCTACATCTTCACGACGCGCGGCTGCCCCTTCAAGTGCATCTTCTGCCAGAAGGAGCTCACCGGGCGTGGTTTCCGCGTGCGTTCGACGGAAGCGATCGTGGACGAGCTCGAGCACATCCTGAAGGTCTACGACCCGGGCGTGATCCTGTTCGTCGACGAGATCCTCACGCTGCGTAAGAAGCGCATCCACGAGATGTGCGACGAGATCCTGCGCCGCGGCCTGAAGTTCGAATGGGTGGCCAACACCCGCGCGGACTGCGTCGACTACCCGCTGCTCAAGCACATGCACCGTGCCGGTTGCCGTCGCATCTACTACGGATGGGAATCGGGCAGTCAGCGCATGCTCGACGTGCTCAAGAAGGACCTCACGCCCGAGGTCATCGTCAACGCTGCGCGCATGACGCGCCGCGCGGGCATCTGGGCCAAGGTCTACCTGATCGTCGGTTCGCCCGGCGAGACCCAACAGGACGTGGAGGAGACCGAGAAGGTCCTGCGTCTGGCGGGTCCGGACCTGATCCGGATCTCGGTGTTCAACCCGCTCATCGGAACGGAGTCCTGGGACAACTACCAGGCGAACATCGACATCGCCGACCTGTCCGAGAACTACGTGTCCTCGAACCGCTCGGGCTACACGCACGAGAACTTCACCCAGATCGAGCTCGAGGAGCTGCGCAAGAACATGGTGCGCAGCTACGAGCGCTGGTACTACTCGATGCCGCAGCGCGCGAAGCGCTTCTACGAGCGGGCGCTCTACTACATGGAGAACCCGAACTTCGGCAAGAAGCGCGTCGGCCGGGCCTTGGGCCTCGTCCCGCCGCCCGAGCGTCACATCGTGACGAGCCACCACTAGGTCGGTCGTTCGAGAACATGCCAGGGCCCCTGCGAGCACGACTCGTGGGGGCCCTGGCCCATTTTGGGGAACCTGATCGGGACCCCATAACTCCAAACTGGATCAGGGAGCACCGCGACCCCAAAATGCGCGTCAGGAGAATCACATGAAGGCCAAACCGATGAGCACGGGTTCCAGCAACGACTGGGGCACCGCCACGTTCGACAGTGATGCAGCGATCCAATGGGTCGAGGGCTTCGCACTTACGCCCAGCGTCGGCGCTCTCGAGTCCGCGCTGGACGGCGTCACCGACTCGATCGACGACCTCGGTGCGGCGCACGCCGTGCTGGCCGCGGCCGAAGTCGTGGCGGCGTGGTGCGGACGTCCCGCGCCGGACCTCCCGGTTCCGTTGACGCCTTGGTTGATGGGACGCAGCGAGTCGCTCCCGCGCGACCTGGTCGCCCAGGCGCACGCGGCGACCCTCGCGGTCAGTCACACCTCGGCCTTGCGCGAGCAGTGGCGCGCCCGCAACAAGCTGAAGGCTTGGGAATCGGACGTGCAAGCCCTGGTCGAACGCCTGGGCCATCGCGGCTGATTCAGGGGTTGGGGACTCCTTGTCGTTCTCGACCTGTCGGGAGTGCGGTGTGAGTAGGGGGGAGGGGGGGG
>JAJDEX010000006.1 GCA_029259575.1 Planctomycetota bacterium
CCGGGGGCGGCTCGGTGTGCCGCACGAACGTTCCAGCGAGGTCATGAACAGTGCCTGGCACCATATGTGGGTTTGCCAAATCGACCTCACCGAATGGGAACCATGTGGACCTCCCGGTAGACTCCCGCCCCCGTGTCCCAACCGCTCCTCGAAGTCGAAGGCCTGGTGAAGGCCTACAAAGGCCGCCGCGTCGTGGATGGCGTGCACTTCCGCGTGCACCCTGGGGAGATCGTGGGCCTGCTCGGCCCCAACGGTGCCGGCAAGACGACCAGCTTCCGCATGACGGTCGGCCTGGTCGTGCCCGACGCGGGTCGCGTGTCCGTGGCGGGCCAGGACTGCTCCCGCTGGCCGATGTACCGGCGCGCCCGCCTGGGAATGGGCTACTTGCCCCAGGAGACGAGCGTCTTCCGCCAGATGACGGTGCTGGACAACCTGCTGGCGGTGCTCGAGGCCATGCCGCTGCGTGCGCGCGAGCGGCGGCTCGAGGCGGAACGCCTGTTGGGGGAACTCGAACTCATGCACCTGATCGAGAGTCGCGCCGACACGCTGTCCGGCGGGGAACGTCGACGCCTCGAGCTGGCGCGCGCCCTGGCCACCAAGCCGAGCATCCTCCTCTTGGACGAGCCCTTCGCCGGCGTCGACCCGATCAACGTCGAAGAGATCCAGCAGCTGATCGGTCAGCTGCGCGAACAGGGCCTGGGCGTCCTGATCACCGATCACAACGTCCGCGAGACGCTCCAGAGCACCGACCGGGCCTCGATCATCCACCAGGGCCAGATCCTGCGCGAGGGCAACGCTGAGGAACTCATCGCCGACCCCAAGGTCCGCGAGGTCTACCTGGGCCGCAACTTCGACATCCCCCTCCGCGGCGTCAGCGCCGAGGAAGAGGACGAGTTGCTCCACTAGGGGGTTCGCCCGGAGAGATCCGGGCTGAGCTTCCCCCCTGGCAACCTCGTCCACGGGACTCCCGTGGGAGGCGGTTCCGGGACGTCCGCGCCCGAGCGCACGCCCCAGGCACCCGGCTACCCATCTCGGGTGGACGGACGGCGGGACCGGGGATATCCTGCTCGCCCTCGAACCCCCAGATTCCACCCGGAATCGGCCTGTTCGAGCGATTCGCTCCGGCGGATCGTCCGCCGCTCGAGCCCTCCGGCCCGACGGCCACCCCGCACACCGGACGCCGGCCCTCACGACGCCCGCGTCCTCCTTGAACCCCGTGATTCCCCGGCCATCCGGCTACGCCCGACCTGGGCAGGAACGAGCATGAACATCGTCGCTTGCGTCAAACGCGTCCCCTCGACCGAAGCCCTCGCGGTCCTCGGCGGTGACGGCAAATCCCTCAACACGTCGGACATGCTGTTCGGCCTGTCGTTCTACGACGACATCGCGCTCGAAGGCGCGCTGAACCTGAAGGAGTCGAAGGGTGGCGAAGTCACCGCGCTCTCGATCGGTTCCGCCGGCGGCACCAAGGAGATGCGCGAGTGTCTTGCGAAGGGTGCCGACAAGGCGATCATCCTGACGGACGAACACTGGATGGAGCGCGATTGTCGCTCGACCGCCAAGGTCCTCGCCGCGCAGCTGACCAGCATGGGCGCCGACGTCGCGTTCATGGGTCGCGTCGCCACCGACCGCGACAACGCCGCCGTCGGTCCGATGGTCGCCACGTACCTCGGTTGGGCTTGCGTCACGGACGTGGTCGAGCTGGAGATGGGCGACGGCAAGGGCACCGCGAAGCGCGAGACCGAGCACGGCGTCGAGACGATCGAGTTCTCGCTGCCGGCCGTGATCACGTGTGACAAAGGCCTCTACGAGCCGCGCAAAGCCGGCATGAAAGGCGTGATGGGCGCCAAGAAGAAGCCGCTCGACGAAGTGGCGTTCGAGGACGTCCCCAACCAAGCCCAGATCACCAGCGTGACGCTGCCCCCGCCGCGCCCCGAAGGTCGCATCGTCGGAGAAGGCGCCGCCGCCGTCCCCGCGTTGATCGAAGCCCTCCAGAACGAGGCGCAGGTCCTCTAGGCCTCCCCCACAGGACCCCCAAGGAATCCACGACATGACCTCACTCCTTCTTCTCGTCGAACACGCCGGTGGCAACGTCCGCCGCGCCAGCCTCGAAGCCATCGGCGCCGCCCAGGCTGCCGGAGCCGCAACCACGGCCGTCCTCTACGGAGAGGGCGCTGCCGAGGCCGCCGCGACCTGCGGTGCGACCCAAGCCATCGTCCTGACCGGCGAGGGCGCCAACAGCCCCGACGCCGTGGCCGCCAAGTTGGCCGACCTCGTCACGTCGACCGGCGCGAACGGCTTCGTGGCCGCCGCGACCAGCGCGGGCAAGGACCTCGCTCCGCGCGTCGCCGCCCACCTGGACGCCGTGCTCTTCACGGACTGCATCGCACTCGACGCGGCGGGCGACGGCTTCTCGGTCCGCCGCCCCTGGCTGGCCGGCAAGGCGATCGCCGAACTGACCACGACCGGCTCCGCCCTGTGCGCCACGACGCGTCCGAACGTCTTCGCCGCCGCCGCGGCCGGAACGCCCGGTGACGTCAGCGAAGTCGCGATCGATGCGACGCCCAAGGCCCGCGTCGTCAGCGTCGAGGACAAGGGCGAGGCGAAGCTGGACGTGAAGGAAGCGCCCGTCGTCATCTCCGGCGGACGTGGACTCAAGGAGCCGGAGGGCTTCGGCATCCTCGAGGACCTCGCGAACGCCTTCGGCACCGCCGCCGTCGGTGCGTCGCGCGCCGTCGTCGACATGGGCTGGCGTCCGCACAGCGACCAGGTCGGCCAGACCGGCAAGACCGTGTCGCCGCAGCTCTACATCGCCGTCGGCATCAGCGGAGCCATCCAGCACCTGGCCGGCATGAAGACGTCCAAGACGATCGTCGCGATCAACAAGGACGCCGACGCTCCGATCTTCAAGGTGGCCGATTACGGCATCGTCGGTGACGCGTTCGAGGTCGTCCCCGCGCTGACCGCAGCCGTCAAAGCAGCCAAGGGCTAGGTCGCTCCCCGCCGACGGAAGTCTGCCTGAATCACACACGTCGGCGAGCTTCCTGACCTCGATCGGATCGACGTGCCTTCCGCGCGCCCCGCGACTTCCATGAGGTCGCGGGGCGCGCTCCGATGACGGATTCGTAACCACCCGCAGTGAGAATCCAGCCTGACGATATCGGGAAGGGTGCTCGGGAAAGGCGTCGCGGATGAGCACGACGCGCCGCTCCGAAAGTCGTTGCGAAATGATTGCCGCGCGGGTGAGGATGAATGGGTCCTGTACCGATCGGTCAAGCTCGGCTCGACTTCACGACACGGGACGCCTCCATGCAATCTCATCCGACGGACTCCACCCGTTCGACCGAGAAGCCGCCCACGGACCCAACCCGCCACGTCGGACGCCCCCGTGATGAACGGGCGCACCGACTGATTCTGGAGGCCACGACGGCCTTGGTCCTGGAGCGAGGCTTCGACGGCCTGACGATCGAAGGCGTTGCCCGCCGCGCGGGCGTCGCGAAGACCACCATCTACCGCTGGTGGAAGAACAAGGTCGACCTGCTCGCGGAGACCTGTGCTCAGGACCTCTCCCGCGCGCCCCTCGATCCGACCGAGTCGCTCCAGGGCGACCTCGTGGGATTGTTGCGCCAGGAGCTGGCCGTGCAGGCCTCCCCCATGGCTCACAAGGTGCTCCCCGGACTGATGGCGCGGATGGCCGAGGACGACGCGCTGCGCAAGGCGTTCGAATCGCGATTCCCCATCGCGCCCGGCGCGTGTACGCACAAGACGCTGGAACGCGCCCGGGTTCGCGACGAGGTCGACGGCACGGACGACGCCGCGCTGCTGCGCGAGATGATCGCCGGTGTGGTCTTCTGGAGGCTGCACGTCTGCCACCTGGAGACGTCCGAGACCGACCTGCAGCGCATCGCCCAGGTGCTGCGAACCGGGCTCGAGCGCGAGAGTTCCTGAGCGGAGTGGACGGCTCCTACCGCGCCTGTTGGGATGGCGGGCCGTGACTCCGACCTTCGACCCCGACCCGGCCCAATCCCACTTCGAGCGCCTCGCGGCTCGCTTCGTGGAGCACCGGCCCAAGCTGGCGCCGACCGACCAGGCGCAAGCAGCGGTGGCGATCGTGCTGCGCCTGCAGGCCTCGCCCGACGTGCTGCTGATGCAACGCTCGGAGCGCGCCGGCGATCGCTGGTCCGGCCAGGTGTCCCTGCCCGGCGGCCACGTGGATCCGGGGGACCGGGACGTCCACGCGTGCGCGATCCGCGAAACGCACGAGGAGCTGGGCCTCGACCTCGAAACCCACGCGCGGCCGATCGGCCGGCTGGATGCGATCCAAGCTCGGGCCCGGGGCGGGTTGCTGCCGATGTGGATCACGCCGATCGTCTTCGTGCAGGAGGCGCCGGTGGACCTCGTCCTCAACCATGAGGCCGCAGCCTCGTTCCGCCTGCCGTTCGACGCGGTGCTGTCCGGCTCCCTCGACGCCGACTTCCCGTACGACCGCGGGGACGCGACGTTCCAGTTGCCCTCGTGGCGGTTCGAAGGACGCACGATCTGGGGGCTGACGCACCGCATCCTCAGCGGACTGATCGACCTGACGGGCGAGGAGCTGGCTTCGAACGGCGAACCACCGAGACTGGCCTAGTTCGCTCCGCAAACACGGCCGATCCCGCTTCCCTGGTCTCAGGGAGCACCCGTTCCCGTCGCCAACCCGATTGGGGGGGACCGTGGAGGCGGGTCCGGTGACGTTGCGGAGCGAATCAGCTTGGATCCCTCACGCGGATGTGCCGTGAGTGGGCCCAACTCGTGCGTTGGCGGTGCTTTGTGGTCGCGGCCCCCGCAGTCGGGGCCTCTGGCCCCGTCGAGGACGAACGGGATCGCAAAGTGCCGTCAACGTACGAGAGGTCGCCTCTGACGACCGTTCGGGTGTGCTCACGGTGCATCCTCGTGAGGGATCCAGGCCAGCCTACGGGGAGGGGGCGCGGGTGGGTGTCGAGGCGGTTTGCGCTTCGAGCACTTCCAGCAGCTCCGCCGCCGTCGAGATCGCGATGGCGGTCGGCTCCTTCGACGTCGTCGCGAGTCCGATCGGGCAACGCACCGTGGCGAGGTCCGCTTCGCTGAAGCCCCGCTGCAGGAGGCGCGCGCGGAACCGCTTCCACTTGCGGTCCGAACCGATCAATCCCAGGTACGGGAAGCGGCGCGGGATGGCCTGGACCAGGATTTCGAGGTCCAGCGCGTGGCTGTGCGTCATCACGAGCACGCACGCATCGGCGGGCAGGTCGGCGATCTCGGCTTCGGGGGAGTCCACGAACAGCACGTCGTACGGCGGATCCGTGGGCAGCGGCGGCGCGAGTTCTTCGTGACTGCGCGGATCGATCAAGCGCACATCGGCGCGCAGCCACGGCGCGAGGCCGCCGAGCGCCTGGGCGACGTGTCCGGCACCGAACACCACGACGTTACGGCGACGCCAGGGCCAGGCCTCGTAGAAGAGCGTGACCTCGCCGCCGCAGCACTGGCCGGCCTTCTCGGACAACGGGTAGACGACGCTCTGGCTGGAGGCTTCGCCCGTGGCGATCATGGCGATCGCGTGTTCGATGCTGAGCATCTCGAGGTTGCCGCCGCCGATCGTGCCCCAGTGCAGTCTGCCGTCACACACGATGAGCCGTGCGCCGGCTTCGCGAGGTGCGCTGCCGCGCGTCGCGGTCACCGTGACCAACGCACACGGCGTCCCGGCATTGCGCAGGCGTGCGAGTTCCTCGATCCACTGTTGTTGGTCGGCGGCCATGGTGCACCGCGTGATCGCGCAGGTGGGCGACCAGTTTAGCCCGTTCGACGCTCGGGTCGGGGCTTCCGATCCGGCCCTCCGGAGGATTCTGGAGGGCGGGTCGAGGAGCGCTGAGCAACTCGGATGCTCATCCATGGGCTCGACTCGAGGGAGCGTGTGGTGGGCCATACTGGACTCGAACCAGTAACTTCCACGCTGTGAACATGGCACTCTACCAATTGAGTTAATGGCCCATGTCGCACCGGATTCGCGGTGCGGGCGGCGGTTGTAGAGCAGGACGGATGCGGGGTCAAGCAGAGAGCCCAATTCCCCCTTGGAACCGGCCCGAATCGCCGACTCCGCGGCGATTCCCGCGAACCCTCGAGACGAGCGCCCAGAGATGGCCCTCCGCCAGCCAGGGCCCGTGAATTCATGCATGTCCCGTCCAGGACAGAGTGGCATGGGCGAACCGGG
>JAJDEX010000051.1 GCA_029259575.1 Planctomycetota bacterium
TGGTGCTCGAACACCGTGTGCAGCCCGATCACGGCCACCTCGGATTCTGGGAACTCCTCGCGGATGCGTTGCGCCTGGGGAATTCCATGCGATACGCAGCTGGGGCACAGCATCTGGAAGGCCTCGAGCGCCACAACACGACCGCGTAGATCTGCGAGGTGAAGCTCACCTTGGTGGTTGAACCATGTCTCCACGGACCACTCGGGTTCGGCGCTCTGCTGGTCGTGAGCCATCAGTAGTCCTTGGGTGCGACGTAGGGTTGGCTCCAGAGAATCGTCGTGAGCAGCACGGCCTTGCGCCAGGCCTCGTACATCCCGGAGACCTCCGCCTCCGTCTTCCCGCCCCTGGCCAGGAACGGCTTGAGCGTGGTCGTGATGGGATAGTGGAGCGCAATCAGGTGACGAAGCGGAATATGCTCAGCCGCCACGACGCCATCGGTCTTGTTCTTCTCGAGCCGGTGATGTCGCAGTCCGATCTCGAGCTGATGGTCCAGCCAGTCGCGGTCGAACTCGGCGTCCGCCGTGGCCAGCACCCACGCCCGGAAGCGCAGGCGCACCTTCGCGAGGTAATCCATATCAGGCTGCTTCGAAGTCGGGTGCGAGAAGGAGGCGAGCAGGTGCGGATGCGACCCTACGAAGCCGTACCAAACGTCCAGAAGCTCTTCGACGTTCGGCTCCAGAACGTCGCGAGACATCCGCAGGTAACGCTCGTCGTCCGCAGTGAAGAGCAGGGACTTCTTCAGGTCTGCGAATTCGTCGTCGGACATCGCCTGGAACTCATGTTGCGTAGCGTGCGAAGCACAACCGGTGAAAGTCAGCGCCAGTACGATTGCGGCCAGCGCGTTCAGCGGGAGGAAGATGATTCTTGTCATGGTCGTGTCCCCCCTTGGGGATCAGGGTCTCGAGTGGGGTCGATGGAATGGCCGGAGAACAGGGCCTCCAGGAGCTGGGGTCTCACGTCCGCATCAGCAGGTTCCATCTCCGCACAGTCGATGCGCAGATCGGCATCTGCGATCGCCGCGTCGATGAAGTTGCAGTGATGCGGCTTGTCCTGACCGGGGTTCTGATTGGGTCGGAAGAAGCGACACTCCGTGCACATCCGAGACGTGGGAATGGCCCCCTGTTCTTGCAGGTTCCGGATGACGCCGATGAGCCCGCGGAGGAATCCGCCTTGCTCCGTGTCCGGGAGTGCGCCGATGGACTGGACGACGACCTCGGGCCATTGCGTGGAGCGCTGTGCCTCGCGCCGCCCGGTGCGCGTGAGCACGAGGTGAACGACCCGACCATCGGAGGGGTCCGCCATCTTGCGGAGCAGGTCCTTCTCCTCCAATGCGGAGACAGCCACGCTCGCGCTGCCCTTCGTGACGGACAGGTGCTGCGCAACGCTGGACACGGTGACGCCGCGCCCGAGGGCTGCCACCACGGCAAGGACCTGGGATTGCGTCGGGGTCAGGCCGCGCTTGCCCGATTCTTGCCAGGCCTGGTGTCGCAGCACCATGGAGAGCTTGATGAGCCCCGAGGTGACCTGCCTCCCGGGGCTACGTGCCGGTCCTTGATCGTCCATGCGGGTAGTTTGAAGTTCAAACCAAGTGCAGTCAAGCCGCTTTTCCTGGAATCTCCTGCCTGGTCCGATCCTCACCCGCATTGCGCTGATGGACCTGGATCTGCGTGGGATCACGAACCGTGGTGTTGGCGCCGCCTCGGCCTTGGGCTTCCGACTCCGTGCGGCATGCGAGCCGGTCCAGGTCGATGGAACGGGGTTCGTTCCTGCAACACGCGGGCGATCCAGTTGCGACTGGGTCGCCCGCGTCGCCCGTTCGTGGCGGACCGATTCGTCCGAGGTATAACGGCCCAACGATGAGCGAGTCGCAAACCACGAACGCCACACCCGATCCCTACGCCGTTCCGTCGGCGCCCATTCTCGAGCGCGGTCGTTTGGAAGCGGTTCGCCCCGCGTCGCGGTTCAAGCGGCTGGTTGCATACGTTCTCAACGCGGTGGGCGCATTCGTCTCGATGATTCCGTTCGCCATGGCGTACGAGTACTTCGACATTCCTTATCTCCCTGGAAACGGACCGCTGAGGCCCGAAGGCATGGGCTGGATCTTCCTCGCGATCGCACCTTGGGCTTTGGTGAACGTCTACTTGATCCACACGCGGTCCCAATCCGTCGGGAAGTGTATTCTCGACATCCAAGTCGTCCGAAAAGGTGGAGGTCCAGCCACGACGAGCAGGCAACTGCTGCTCCGATTCTTCGTCGGTCAAGGTCTGCTCGGCGTCATCCCCTTCATCCGCATCATCGACGCACTCTGCATCTTTCAAGCGTCACGCCAGACGCTTCATGACGGGATCGCGGACACGATCGTGGTTCGGGTGCCCCAACGGCGCGAATGGGATCAACGATCCCAATAGGTTCGCTGCGATGACAACCCGGGTCGCCGGTCATACGTTATGACTATGGGCATGAGTGAAACGAGAGATGCGGACGATCCTTCGAACGGGCCCCACTCGAATCCCTATGCCGCGCCGAAGGCCGCATTCAGGAGTACATCGATTCGAATGCACCGAAGCTCGCGGGCCGAGCGATTCGGTTCGCAGCCGCCATCTTGAACGTGTTCATCGCCATAGCGATGGGCGTTACGGCTATCGTGCTCATGCAATTGGTCGTCCGCGGCTTCGAACCTGATGCGGCCCAGATGTTGGGCGGGTCCGAGACGATCATCTTGTTGGGAGCGTTCCTGCCATGGCTCCTTTGGAACACGTATCTGATTCACACGCGATCCCAGTCGGTCGGCAAGATGATCATGAAGATCAAGGTCGTCGCACAGGATGGTGGGCCCGCAGGCACAGCCAGGCAGCTCCTCCTGCGTGTCGGGGTGACCCAGGTCTTGAGCGGACTCGTCCCCTTCTTTCCGCTCATCGACAACTTGATGATCTTCACCCCGGACAAGCGCACTATCCACGATCGAATCGCGGGGACGATCGTCATCCAAGCTCCAAGAGCACGTCAACACAGGAAGCGTCAAGACTGAGCCGAAGGGCCCTATCTCGAACCTCCAGGCCGAAGGCTCAACGGCTCGATTCGCCCCGCGC
>JAJDEX010000501.1 GCA_029259575.1 Planctomycetota bacterium
CCGGGGACTACACGTTCAGCACGTGCGGTACGGGTGGAAGTACCGTCATCAACCTGTACGAGGGCGACGACTGTTCCGCCACGTGCGTCGGTGACAGCGGCAACAACGACGCTTGCGGCGAGGACGACACCTTCAACGTGCTCGGCGCGGACATGGGAGACGTCTACCTGGTCCAGTTGGGGATGTGGTTCTCCAGCGACCCCCTCACGACGTCGGGGCTCCTGTCCGTCAGCGGCATCTCACCGCCGCCGGCGAACGACACGTGCGCGACGGGTACGCCCATCAGCGGCGCCGGCACGTTCCCCTACGACACGACGGATGCTACGGAGAGCAACTTCGACGGCAACGGCACCGCGCCGTGCTCAGGAATCCCCATGCACCGGGACGCGTTCTTCGTGTGGACGGCGCCGACCTCCGAGGCCTACGAGTTCGACACGATCGGTGCTGGATTCGACACGCGCCTCTCGGCGCACTTGGGTGACGACTGCAGCGCCACCTGCGTGGCGACGGACTCCAACTCGGGCGGCGGCACCACCAGCCGACTGACCGTGTTCGGCATCACCGCCGGCCAGGAATACCTGATCCAGGTCGGGGGATTCGATTCGGCCAACGCGGGTCCAGCCAACTTGAACGTGGCCGTAGCGCCTCCGACACCGACCAACGACTCGTGTGCGACGGCCATGCCCGTCTCCGGCATCGGCACTTGGGCGTTCGACAACACGGATGCCTCGACGACCGGTTTCGATGGTGGCACGTGCTCGAGCTCCGTCTTCCGGGACGTGTTCTTCGCTTGGACGGCTTCGGCGCCGGGCAACTACACCTTCGACACGTGCACGACGTCGTACGACACGCGGCTCTCCCTGCACAGCGGACCGGCGGGCTGCGCGTCCACCTGTCTCGGGCAGAACGACGACAAGTGCAACCTGCAGAGCTCGGTCTCCCTGACCGGCATCCAGGCCGGTGATGAGGTCCTGGTCCAGCTTGGCAGTTTCGGGGCGACGAGCGGGCCGGGATTCCTGAACATCGACTTCACGCCCGCGCCCGTGCCCAACGACACGTGCGCGACGCCCATGCTCATTCCGACCTTGGGCACGGTGAACTGGAACAACACGATGGTGTCGACGTCCGGATTCGACGGCGGCGATCCGGTCCTCTGCCAGAGCCCGTTGAACAGCGACACGTCCCCCATCGGGAAGATCCACAACGATCTGTTCTTCACCTACACCGCCGAGTGCAACGGCAACTTCCGGTTCACGACCGAAGGCAGCACCGGCGTGACGGACACGCGACTCAACCTGCACTCCGGAGCGAACTGCACCGCGTTCTGCGTCGGCTCCAACGACAACGTTCCCGGCGGTGGTGGCAATCTGCTGTCGGCCGTCACGATGACGGGAGTCACGACCGGGGATGCATTCCTGATCCAGGTCGGGACGTGGACGGAGGGAACGACGACCGGGGACGGGGTCCTGACGGTCGAACGGATCGGCGGTCCCTGCATGGGCCCCGGCCTGACGATCTCCTGCGACCCGGCGAGCGATCACTTCCTGGGCCAGTACGTCAAGCTGGACTCCAGCTCGATGGGCAGCGGCTTCGGGAGCGACCTACACCTGGAGGCCACCGACGGGCCGCCCGGTGAGTTCGGCTTCTTCCTGATCTCCATGGACGCCTCGCTGAGCCTGCCCGTCTTCAACGGCGTGCTGTGCATCGGTTCTCCGTCCGCGCGCTACAACTCGCTCGTGGCGACGAACCAGAGCAAGCCCGAGCTCAACTCGATCGGCCAGTTCGATGCGTCCGGAGTGCTGCAGAGCCTCGTGGGCAACGCGCCCTCGACGGGAGGCAGCGGCTTCGACGTTCCCCTCGACCTGCCCTTCGCCCCGGCGGGAACCCAGATCGCCTCGGGCGACCAGTGGTTCTTCCAGCTGTGGTACCGCGACCAGATCGCCCCGTTGCCGAATCCGGGTAGCTCCGCGAACTTCTCGAACGTCGTCGGCGTGGTCTTCCCCTAACGGACGGGTCGACCACGAGCCGTTCCGCAGTCCACCACGTTCGACGCGGCTCGGCGTTGGCGGAAGCCACGAATCGCGCCTGGCTCTGCGTGGAGCCCGCCGCCTGGATCCGCACGGATCGCGGCGCACTGCGGAATGGCTCGTGGCCGGCCGGACGCCTGGGTGGCTGTGTCACGGCGGGCGAATCCGCTCGCAGCCCGATCGGATCCGCTGTCCGTGGCGCAGGCTCCTCGTCGGGCTCGGCCCGAGGCCGATTTACGGGTGCCTTGCTCCGGCTCCGTCCCGTTGGGGGATGTCCTCTCGTGACCGCGCCGAGTTCGTGGGTAGCTCCAGGGCGAGAATCGAAGCCGTCGCTATGCTGAAGGTACAGCCGCGTCGGTCCGCCTTCTCTCGCGCAAGCCCCCTCGGGGCACGACCTGGCTGTCCCTCTCCTCGACCCCGACACTCGAGACCATGAAACGACCCCAAGTTCAATCCATGCTCCTCGGCTCCTTGGCCATGTGCGTTCTCACGACCTCTGCGACGGCGCAAGGTGGAGACACGTGCGCCTCACCGGACCTGATCTCCGGAACGGGTCTGTTCCCGTGGAACAACACCGGAGCGAACACCTCCAACTTCGACGGTGGCGGAGCACCTTGCTTCACGTTCCCCGGAACGAACCCGCCGGCGAACGGACCGGTCACCTTCGATCGATTCTTCGAGTGGACCGCCACCGCATCGGGGGACTTCATCTTCGACACCGAAGGCAGCGCGGTCCTCGACACGAAGATGAGCATCCACGCGGGAACGGGATGTTCGGCGACCTGCTTGATATCCCACGACGACGCCGTACCGGACGACAACTCCCCGTTCCGCTACTCGCGCGTCCTCATCCAGGGCCTCGTGGCCGGCAACCAACTGGTGGTCCAGGTCGGATCGTGGAACGCGACCATCGCCCCGGATGCGGGCGTGCTGAACGTCATCGCTGCTCCGCCGCCGCCCACCAACGACTCGTGCGCCTCGCCGATCGTCATCTCGGGCTTGGGCGTCACCCTCTACGACAACACGTCGGCCACGGCGTCCGGTTTCGACGGAGGCGGAGCGCCCTGCTTCGGAGCGAGCACGAATCCGCCCATCGACGATCAGATGACGCGCGACCTCTTCTACCAGTGGACCGCCGCAGCGGCCGGAGACTACGTCTTCGACACCCGTGGATCGGCCAACCTGCTGGACTCGAAGTTGAACGTTCACGTGGGTACGGGGTGCGCCGCCACCTGCGTCGCCGCGAACGACAACGTGTTCCCCTTCCAGAACCCGCCCACCTTCCCCACCGAGCTCACGTCCAAAGTGCGAATCCCTGGGGTGAACGCGGGTGACACGTACTTGGTCCAGCTCGGATCGTGGGCGGACAACCAGTCCTTCGGACCTGGCGTCCTCAACGTCTCCATCGACCCGTGCGCGACCTTGGGCGACGACATGTTCGAACCGAACAACACGTGCGCCACCGCCGCCGTCATCGCGAGCGACATCGTGATGCCCTACGGCAGCCTTCAGCTGCACCGCGGTGACCCCGACTACTACACGGTCAGCGTCCCGAACGGGAACACGATGAACGTGACGGTCAACCACTTCGTCAGCGAGATCGATCTCCAGGCCGCCGCCTGGCTCAGCGTGTTCTGCTCGGACATCCCCGACGATCTGACCAGCAACGTGTCCGCCGAGACCAGCATCTTCGGCGACGACGCGTTCCTCGTCTACACGAACAACACGGGCGCACCTCGCCAACTCATCCTTCGAGTCGATCACTGGAACCCGTCGATCGCATCGGACTGTGCCAACTACGGCATGACGATCACCGGTCTCTCGGGTCCTCCGCCCCCGCCGATCATCACGTCGTGCGACCCGGCCGCGGATCACTACCTGGGTGACTTCGTGAAGCTCGAGACCAGTTCGTTCGGCAGCGGCGTCGGTAGCGGCCTGCACATCGAAGCGATCGATGGCCCGGCGGACGAGTTCGGCTTCCTGCTCGCGTCACCGGACGGCTCGGCCAGCCTCGCCATCTTCCAGGGCGTCTTCTGCCTCGGCGCACCACAAGGTCGGTACAACCCGAATGCGGCGACGAACCAGGGCAACCCCAGCTTGAACTCGCTCGGCCAGTTCGACGGGGCGGGCATCCTGCAGAACATCGTGGGCACGTCGACGACCGGCAGTGGCTTCGACGTTCCGGTGGCCCTGCCCTTCTCGCCGGCCGGCATGATGATCGGCCCGGGCGACACCTACTTCTTCCAGTGCTGGTATCGGGACAAGGATGCGGGCGGCGCCGCGTCGGCCAACTTCTCGAACGTGATCGGTGTGACGTTCCCCTAGGAAATCACACGGACGGATCGAAACACCGCACTCCGGAGCTCCGGATGCGATGACCTGCACGGGGGCGTCCTTCACGGGGCGCCCCCGTTCTCGTTCGGACGAGAATTCCGCGCTCTTGGAGTGCCCGGGAAACAGGATCGGAGGGGTGCGGTAGGCTCAGGAGGTACGCCCCCCCGTGGGGCTCCGACCTGGCACCACCGACGGGAGAACGATTCCATGTTCACACGACTTCCCATCCTGCTGGCGCTGGTCGCCCTGGTTCCAGGAACGGCCCACGCGCAGGGCGACGATTGTTCCAGCGCCACGGCGATCAGCGGAAGCATCGCACTCGTCTGGAACAACTCCGCAGCCACGACCTCGAACTTCGATGGCGGCGCCGGCCTGTGCTTCAGCCCCACAGGCGTCTCGCCGCCGACGAACACCCAGATCGAGTCGGACCTGTTCTACGCATGGACGGCGACGGCCGCTGGTGCCTGGACGATCGACACGCTCGGTTCCAACCCCGTGATCAACACGAAGCTGTCGGTGCATCAGGGCGGTGATTGTTCCGCCACTTGCCTCGATGCCAACGACTCGGTCCTGTCACCGCTCTTCACCACCTCGAGAGTCGTGCTGCAAGGTGTCACAACCGGCGATACGTTCCTCATTCAACTCGGCAGTTGGGATTCGACGACGCCCGTGGGCGCGGGCAACCTGACGATCGCCCAGGTCGGACCCGTTGCGCTCAACGACGACTGTTCCACAGCCACGGCCATCTCGGGACTGGGCGGCTTCCTGTTCGACAACACCCTGGCGACGACGACGACCTTCAATGGTGGCGGCCCGCCGTGCTTCGGTCCGGCTGCAGCCGCATTGGACTCGATCGATCGGGACGTGTTCTTCCAGTGGACCGCGCTCAACGCGGGCGACTACGTGGTGGACACGGTGGCGACCGGGACGATCTGGGACACGAAACTCAACGTCCACAGCGGCAGTGGTTGCGCTGCGACGTGCCTGGTCTCGAACGACGACTTGGCTCCACTCATCCCCATCCTGGGCGGGCAGTTCGTGATCGGACAAGCGCTGTCCAAGGTGCGGCTCTTCAACGTGTCCATCGGCGATTCGTTCCTGATCCAGACCGGAAGTTGGGGGACCCAAGCGCAGGCAGGGAACGGACAGTTGAATGTAGCTTTGGACCCCTGTGCCTTGTTCCCCGACGACGGGTTCGAACCCAACGACACGTGCGCGACGGCGGCGGTCCTGCCCACCAACATTGGATTCTCGACGCTGTTGAAGAAGGAGAGTCCCGACGTCTACACCATCCCGGTTCCTGCCGGCGCGACGCTCACGGTGAACTTGAGCTACGCCGCATCCGTGGGGTTCCTCGAGGTCTTCCTGGGACCGGAACTGGCTTGCTCGGACGAACCCACCGACTTCACGGGAGCGATCGACAGCCAGACGACGCTGGACCCCGAGTTCCTCGCGGACAACGCAGTGCTCGG
>JAJDEX010000502.1 GCA_029259575.1 Planctomycetota bacterium
GCGGTGACGGCGAGGTGACGGAGGGAGGGCCCTTCTCGAACCGAGCCCGATCCCTGACCCCGCAAGCAATCTCAAACACCCACGACCCGAACCTCGACCAGACCACAACCCCAAACGCACCAGGTCCGACCACCAAGACTCATCCCCATCAACTCCATCTCAAGACAAGCGCGCACCAACGAACCCCAACCAACGAACCCCACCAACAAACCGAAGCCCAAGACGAAAGCAGCCCCCACTCGAAAGAGCAGAGGCCGCAATCACAAACCCAGTCCGTGAGCCATCAGCCCACGAACGCAAACCTAAGGCCGGTCCAGAAGCCCCACGCCCTCTTCCGACGTAAGCGTCGCCGTCTGCGCGTGATAATTCAAACCCCGCGCGAACGCCGAGAACCAGGTCGCCTGCCCCGGATGCGCAAGACGAGCAAGAGCACGCATCGCCTGTTGACGATGAACGCCACGGTTGTCGTCGTCCTCGAGAACTCCCTCGAGAACTCTCACCGCACTCGCATCACCGATCAAACCCAGCGCGCAAGCCAGCGCGGCCTGACGCTCAATATCATCCGTCGCGTCGATCATCTCAGCGATCTTACCCACGGCGTTGCCATCATCGAGCATGCCCAACGCATACCCACCGCGCGTCCAGAGAACCGGTGACGCATCTTCGTCGTTCATCGCCTTGACGATCGACTCCAACGCATCGGGCGCATCCATGAGACCCAATCCGAGAGCGACCCATCCTTGGGCAGCCTCGTCCTTGAGCTTGCCGAGCTTCTTGGTCAGGACCGGTGCCGCTTCCGTGTGACGACGCAGGCCGAGGGCGAGCGCATACGCACCGAGGTCTTCCGAACTCTTGGCCTTCTTGGCGGCCAGGCGAAGTGCACGATCGACGTTGGCATCGAGCTCTTGGTGGTTCTGCGTCAGGTGATGACCCAGGACACCCAGCGCGAGACCGGCCCAGGCCTTCTCACCACGCTTGCCGCGCGACATACGCTGCAAAAGGTCGGCGCGCGCCTCGGCGGCACCGGCCCACGAATCCTCGCCGCGACCGGGTCGACTGCCGACCTCGCCGAGCGAGATCATCGCGTAACGCTTGCAGAGGGGATCGCCATGGCTGGCCATGCGGCCGAGCTCGTGACGGATCCACTTGTCCTCGTTGTCGTTGTCCGAATCGCCGACGAGGCCGAGTGCCAGAACGGCGCTCTCCTGGACGATCTCGGGCTGCTTCGCGTAGCGCTGCAGCGAGGACATGAGAATGTCGACGACACCACCTTTGATCTCCTCGACGTGAGGGAGCATCGAGGACTTGGCATCCCGCAAACCGGCTTCGACGAGGCGACCGAGAGCCGTGGCGGTGTGCGCACGGACGGTCGGGTCGAACTCGCGATCCGCGGTGAAGTAACGCATCAAGTACGTCACCTGGGACTGGAAGCTGGTCTCGGGACCCTCGACCTCGCACGTTCCGCAGATGCAGACCGTGGCTGCCGCGTCGAGTTCGAGCGGAACCATGCCGAGCGCGGTGATCGCCGCGACCTGCAGGTCGGTGCTGCTGGCTTCGTTCTCGAGCAGGCCAATCAAGTCGGAGACGATGCCCGACCGTTCGGCCGAACTGCTGCTGCCGTTGCCGCGCATGCCGAGCCCGTACGCGGCGTGCGCACGCAAGCCGATCGGGACTTCCTCGGCCGCCACGAGCTTCTTGCCGGCGGCGGTGTTGAGGGCCAGGTCACGCAACGTGTCGAGGCTGCCTTCGCTACCGAGGATGCCGAGCGCGACCGCTGCCGTGTGATGGATCGGAGTGTGATCGCCGACGGTCAGGAAGTGACGCAACAAGAAGTCGAACTGACCCTGGTTGTGACTCTCGGCCGCCGAAGCGAGACCCAGAATGCCTGCGCGGACATAGCGCAGGTTGCCACCGACCTCGAGACCACGCGTCATCGCGGGGATGACCTCGGCCTGGACCTCGTCGCGCGACAGGCGACCGAACACGCGCGTCTCGCTGCGGTCCGCCGCGCTGCTCTTGCCGTCGATGGCGAAGGTGCTGCGACCCAGGAAGCGCTCCTGGTTGTACATCCACCAGATCTGCCAGGCGGTCGGGTCGTCCACGACTTCGCCTTCGGCACCCGTGTACGTCTTGCCGGGGTCGAGGAGCCAAGGAGCGGGGGCGGGTGATGAGGGCGCACCCCAGCCACCTCCTCCACCAGCAGCCCCACCGGATCCGGGTCCGCCGGCGAATCCGCCGCCAGGACCTCCGCCCGCACGCGGTCCGCCCGCCGCACCACCACCACCCTTACCACCACCTGCAGACCCGCCACCGGCGGGAGCTTTCGCGGGGCCTCAGCAGCCTTGCGCGTCCGCGATGTTCGAAAGGAGAAGGCCGCCCGTGAGGGACAGCATTACGGCGATGAACGTCTTCGGCATTGGGAGTCCTAAGGAGTTCTGAAGGAATGGGGGGGCGGCGCAGGCGCGGGAGGGCACGGGCCGGTGAACGAATTCGTACTTCCAACGTACAGAGGGATCGGTGATTCCGGAGGTTTGGAAGAGCCCGGACTTGCCCCGAATTCGGCCCGAAGCCACAGAATCACCGCCGTTGCGGGCCTGCGAGGCGATTCGGCAGCATGTCGAGTATGTTTCGATGTCAAGATGGTTCCGTGCAGGGGCCCTGGGCAGCCTTCGCGTGTCCCGGGCGAGTCGACCGCCGAGACCTGGATTCGGCGCCCAGGTGATGGCAACCATCCGAGGCGTGGCCGAATCCGAGGTCGCTCTTGGACCTTGCTGGAGAGGCGGCTAGATTCACCCCGCCATGGCCCGCCCCTCGAACTCTCAACAGCTCCGATCGCCCCGCGCGCTCGTCATGCTCGCCCTGCTGACGCTGTGCGCCTGCGCCTCGAGTCCAACCTATCTCGAGCCCGATTCGCCCTCGTTGATGGCCGGACGCTTCACGGATCTGGCTGGACTCGCTTGGGCTCCCGAACAAGGCGCACTCTATTTCGCCGACGTGGGCACGGATCGCGTGTACCGCTGGGAGCCCGGTCGTGAACCTCCGCGCGTTTGGCGTGAAGGAACCGAGCGCATCGGTGCGCTGGTGGCTGGCGAGGACGAAGGGCTCATCGCCGCGGAACAGGCGGCGGGGCGCTTGGCGCGCATCGACCTGAATCGCAAGGACGTGCGCGTACTGGCGGCCAGCTTCGACGGACTCTCGTTCGAGGCTCCGCGCGACCTCGAATGGGGCCGCGCCGGTTGCCTCTACGTCGTCACGCGGAAGGGCTCGTTGCTGCACATGAACGCGGCCGGAGACCTGATCGAGATGCAGCCGGGAACGAAGGTTGCGGGCGTCGCCTGCAATGCGGACGGGACAGCTTTGGCCATCCTCGTTCCGGGTGAGCAACAGGTCGTTCAGTTGTCCTTGGACGACGCGGGGCTGCCCACCGGCGAACCGCGCATCCTCGCGACGACCGGCCGGGATCCCGAAGCGCTGGAGCTCGATGCCCAGGGCGTGATCTACGTGGCCTCGCGCGCTGGGATCGAGCGTTTCGCCCCGAACGGCACCGCGTTGTCCACCACGCCCCACGTTCGACACGCTCGGGCGCTGGCGTTCGGGGAAGCGGACGGCCGGACCTTGTTCGCGATGACGGCGACCGAGGTGTGGCGCATGCGCTGCCCGACGCCCGGCGCGCGGTTCGAGTTCGTGCCCGAATAGTGGAATGGGGGCCGGTCTCGGCCTCGATTCAGCTGGTGGCGAAGTGTGCTTTCGCTTCGCGGGCGATGTGCTCGCCGATCGCCAAGGAGGCCGTCGCGGCAGGCGACGGAGCGCTCAGCACATGGAACGCACCGGGTGCTTTCGTGATGCGGAAGTCGTCCGCCAACGTGCCGTCCGCGTCCAACGCCTGAGCCCGCACGCCCGCACCTCCGGGCCGCAGGTCCTGGGCCGTGATCTCGGGGACCAGGCGCTGCAACGCCTTGGCGAACGCCCGTTTCGAGAGCGATCGGTGCACCTCGCCGAACCCCGTGCGCCAGTAGCGCAGTCCCATGCGCCAGAGCGCCGGCGTGAGCGCGGCATCCAGCGTGTCACGGAGGGACACATCCCGCCAGCGATAGCCGTTGCGATGCAGCGCGAGGACGGCGTTCGGACCGGCCTCCACGCCGCCCTTCGCCATGCGCGTGAAGTGCACGCCCAGGAACGGAAAGCGCGGGTCGGGAACCGGATAGATCAGGTTGCGCACGAGGTGTTCGCGCTCCGGCCGCAGCACGTGGTACTCGCCACGGAACGGCACCATCGAACAGTCGGGTCGCGTGCCGGCACGGCGTGCGACGCGATCGGCCTGGACACCGGCGCACGCGATCAGGTGGGGCGCGGAGACCTCACCGTTCGGCGTCGTGACGATCCACGTTCCGCCCTCGCGCCGGATGGCGCCGGCCGGACATTGGAGTCGCACGTCCCCTCCGGCGGCGCGCACGTCCTGGAGCATCGCGGCGGCGACGTCGCGGTAGTTGACGATTCCGGTGGCCGGAACGAACAGGCCGCCGATGCCGACGACATGCGGCTCGTGTTCCTTCAGGCCTTCGGGACCCAAGCGCACGATGCCCGTCAGTCCGTTCGCTTCACCGCGCCGGATCAGCTCGTCCAGTCGCGGCAGTTCCTCGGGCTGAGTCGCGACGACCAGCTTGCCGCAGCGCTCGTAAGAGATGGATTTGGCCTGGCAGTACTCCACCAACGCCTCGCGTCCGGTCGCGCACAGCGTCGCCTTCATCGAACCAGGTCGGTAGTAGAGGCCCGCATGGATGACGCCCGAGTTGTTGCCGGTCTGATGGGCGGCCGGGCGGTCCTCGGCCTCGACCAGCACAAGGTTGCCCCCCTGGCCTTCCAGCAGCGCCTTGGCCGTCGCCAGCCCGACGATGCCGGCGCCGATGACGATGCGATCGAAGAGTTCGGGGGCAGCCATGGGGGACAGAATGCGGATCCGCGGCGGCGATCCCAAGCGCGCTCTCGGACTCCTTCGCGGGGCGCCGCACCCAGAGCCACCGGATCCGCCTGGGCTCAGGACGGCAGCCCGCGTATCCTGCCCGTGCAACCCTGCTGGGGGCGGTGTTCGCCACGGTGGCGCATGCCTGAGACGCACCCCTGGAACCTGATCCGGTTCGTACCGGCGTAGGAAAGCAGCTATGACCAACACGATTGAGCCCGAGAGCAGCGAAGAGCTGGAATCCCTCGAGGTGAGCTTCCCGAGCTCCCACAAGCATCACGTCCAGATCCAACACGGCGAGCACACGTTGAACGTGCCCCTGCGTCGGATCCACCTGACCAACGACGACCCGCCGGTGGATGTCTACGACACGACCGGGCCCCAGGGCTTCACGGCGCTGGAGGGGCTGCCGCCCCTGCGCGAGCCGTGGGTCGCTCCGCGCAAGGCCTCGGGCGACACGTGCATCACGCAGATGCACTACGCACGCCAGGGCATCATCACCGAGGAGATGGCGTACATCGCCGTGCGTGAGGACTGCGAGCCCGAGTTCGTGCGCGACGAGGTCGCCGCCGGCCGCGCGATCATCCCCTCGAACGTCAATCACACCGAGCTCGAGCCGATGATCATCGGCCGCAACTTCCTGGTGAAGATCAACTCGAACATCGGCAACTCGGCGGTGTCGTCCTCGATCGAGGAGGAGGTCGCCAAGCTGCAGTGGAGCGTGCGCTGGGGGGCCGACACGGTCATGGACCTGTCGACCGGCGAGAACATCCATCAGACGCGCGAGCACATCATTCGCAACTCGGCCGTGCCGATCGGGACGGTGCCGATCTACCAGTGCCTCGAGAAGGTGAACGGCAAGATCGAGGATCTGACGATCGACATGTATCTCGAGACGCTCGAGGAGCAGTGCGAGCAAGGCGTCGACTACTTCACGATCCACGCCGGAGTGCTGCTGCGCTACGTGCCGCTGACCGCGAACCGCGTGACGGGCATCGTGTCGCGCGGCGGTTCGATCATGGCCAAGTGGTGCCTCGCGCACCACGAGGAGAACTTCCTCTACACGCACTTCGAGCGCATCTGCGAGCTGATGGCGCGCTACGACGTGTCGTTCAGCCTCGGCGACGGTCTGCGTCCCGGTTGCCTCGCGGACGCCAACGACGAGGCCCAGTTCGGCGAGCTCGAGACGCTCGGTGAGCTGACCCAGATCGCCTGGAAGCACGGCGTTCAGGTCATGATCGAAGGCCCCGGCCACGTGCCGATGCACAAGATCAAGGAGAACGTCGACAGGCAGATGGAGGTCTGCCACGAGGCACCCTTCTACACGCTCGGTCCTCTCGACTCCGACATCGCGCCCGGCTACGACCACCTCACCATCGCGATCGGCGCGGCGATGATCGGTTGGTGGGGGACGGCGATGCTGTGCTACGTGACGCCCAAGGAACACCTGGGCCTGCCGAACCGCAAGGACGTCAAGGACGGCGTGATCGCGTACAAGATCGCGGCGCACGCGGCCGATCTGGCCAAGGGTCACAAGGGCGCGCGCACCTGGGACGACGCGCTGTCGTAAGCGCGTTTCGAGTTCCGTTGGGAGGACCAGTTCAACCTGTCTCTCGACCCGCCGACGGCCTTGTCGTACCACGATGAGACCTTGCCCGCGGACGGCGCCAAGGTCGCACACTTCTGCTCGATGTGTGGACCCCACTTCTGCTCGATGAAGATCACCGAGGACGTGCGCAAGTTCGCGAAGGAGCAGGGCCTCGAGGACGAGGCCGCGCTTCAAGCCGGCATGCAGGCCAAGAAGGACGAATTCCAGAAGACCGGCGGCGAGATCTATCGAAAGATCGACGGCGCCGGGACGCAAGCCTGATTCGCATGGGTGAGGCGGGCTTCCAGGCCCTCCTCACCTAGCGCTCCATGCTGTCCCTGCTCAAGAAACGCTCCTTCGGGGCGTTCACCCTGGCTCAGTTCCTGGGGGCGTTCAACGACAACGCCTTCAAGGGACTGATCATCCTGCTCGTCACCTACATGAAGGCGGGCGACGATGCTTCGGCGATCTTCGCCGACTCGTATTGGGCGAACCAAGCAGGGACCGCACTGCCCGCGGCGCTCTTCGCCCTGCCGTTCATCGTCCTTGGGCCGATCACCGGCAGCCTCGCGGACAAGCTGTCGAAGACAACCGTCATTCGCTTCGCGAAGCTGATGGAGCTGGTCGTCATGGCCGGCGGAACCGTCGCGCTTGCGATGCGCAGCTACGACGGGCTCTTGTTGGTCACGCTGATGATGGGCGTGCAGAGCGCGATCTTCGGACCGAGCAAGTACGGCGTGATCAAGGAACTCGTCGGCGCGAAGGACCTGTCGCGCGCCAACGCGCTCATTCAAGCCTCGACCATGGTGGCGATCCTGGCGGGCATGGTGATCTCCGGATACGCCGCCGACCTGGAGAGCGCCTACTGGACCGCTGGCCTCTTCTACATGTTGATCGCCTTGGTGGGCTGGTTCGCTGCTCTTGCGATGGCACCCTTGCCCGCCATCTCGCCCGACCGCAAGGTGACGTTGAATCCGGTCAACGAGTTCATCCATCATTGGAAGGCGACCCAAGGACGCCGCGAACTCGTGTTGGCGATCTGCGCCAGCGCGTGGTTCTACATGCTGGCGGCGGTCTTCATGCTTGGCATCAACGAGTATGGCGCCTGGCTCGACCTCCAGCCCTCGGTCACGGCTGGGCTGAACGCCTACCCCATCGTCGGCATCGTCGTCGGTGCGGTCCTGGCGAGTCAGATCTCCGGGGACCGGGTCGAGGGCGGGCTCATCCCCGTGGGCCTCGGGCTCATGGCGATCGCCACCCTGATTCTGCAGGTCGACCCGGACTCGGCCCGGTTGCTGCGCGGGGCGCTCTTCGTCATCGGCGTGGGTTCGGGGTTGTTCACGGTGCCCATCCGCTCACTCATCCAAGGTCTACCGGCTCAGGAGCACCGCGGTTCCGTCCAGGGGCTCGCCGAGACGATGGACTTCATCGGGATCGGACTCGCGGGTGGCCTGACCTACTTGCTGGCCGAGGCGCTGGACCTGTCGCCGCCGATCCAGTTCCTGGTGGGTGGCGCGCTCGTCGCGTTTGCCGCGGTCGTCAGCGTCATCGTCGCCGGTGAGTACCTGGTGCGCGTCGTGCTGCTGGTGTTGAGTCACACCGTCTATCGACTGCGATCGCACCACCTGAGCCGCGTCCCCGAAGAGGGCGGGGCCTTGCTCGTCGCCAACCACGTGTCCTTCGCCGACGCGGTGCTCGTCGCAGCCGCCGTGCGCCGACCCGTGCGGTTCTTGATGCACCGCGACCTGTTCACACTGCCTCTGGTGGGTTGGTTCGCGCAGAGGATGGGAGCGATTCCGGTGTCCTCGAGCGACACCAAGGAAGGCAAGCGCGCGTCCCTGGCGTTGGCCGCCGAGGCCATCAGGGAAGGCTCGCTCGTCTGCATCTTCGCCGAAGGGGCGATCACTCGAACGGGCTCGCTCCTGGGTTTCGCCAGTGGTTTGGAGCGCATCGCAGCGGACGCCAAGGCCCCGATCGTCCCCGTCGCTCTGGACCGCGTATGGGGCAGCATCTGGAGCTTCGCAGGAGGCAAGGCGCTGTGGAAGATGCCGCGCTTGTGGCGTCGCCCGATCGATATTGGGTTCGGCGAGCCGCTGCCGTACACGGCGAAGGCACCCGAGGTGCGCCAGGCCATCGCCGAGGAGATCGCGGACATGCGCATGTCGCGCAAGGGCCGGCGCGGTTCGCTCGCGTGGCGTTTCCTGTACACGACCAAGCGTCACGGTCGCGGCGGCGCGGTCGTCGACTCGTCCGGCACCGAGCTGAACTACCGCCAGGTGCTGACCGGCTCGCTGGCCCTCGCGCGCGTGTTGCGCCGACACCTGGACGGCACGTCGAACGTCGGCATCCTGCTGCCCCAGGGACCCGCGAACCTGCTCGCGAACGCCGCGCTGACGTTGGAGCGGCGGACTGCCGTTCACGGCAACTACACGCTCGACGACGCGACCTTGAAGGGCTGCTTCGAGCGTGCCGGTGTGCGCTACGTGATCACGTCACGCCGCTTCCTGAAGGTGCTCGAACGCGAAGCACCTGTGGCTGCCGACCACGTGCTCTTCGTCGAGGACCTGCTCAAGGACGTGGGCGGAGCGGACAAGGCTGCCGCCTTCCTTTGGACGCTGCTCCCCAGCGGCTGGTTGGCGCATCTGCGTTCGCCGCAACGCTCGTCCGACGAGATCGCCGCCGTCCTGTTCTCGAGCGGCAGTTCCGGCACGCCCAAAGCTGTGCAACTCACGCACGGCGCCGTGCTGTCGAACGTGCAGAGCTCGTTGCAGGTGTTGGCCTTCGGACCCGGTGACGCGTTGCTCGGCGTGCTGCCTTACTTCCACGCCTTCGGCTACACGATCGGCATGTGGGCCTCGGCTCTGGCCGGCGCCAAGTCTTGCACGCACCCGGACCCGCTCGGCACGGACGCGATCACGAAGCTCTGCCAAGAGCACGCGTGCACCGCCGTCATCGGCACGCCGACGTTCTTCCAGACCTGGTTGCGGCGCTGCCCGACCGAGATCTTCCGGGCGATGCGCATGTGCGTCTGCGGTGCGCAGCGCTTGCCCGCGGACCTGGCCGACGCCTGGCGCGAAGCCACGGGGAACGAGTTGCTGGAGGGTTACGGAGCGACCGAACTCGGCCCGGTCGTCGCCTGCAACGTGCAAGCTCCGGAGGGCACGTCCCTGCGCCATCGAGGTCATCAGGTCGGCTCGGTCGGTCGTCCGCTCCCGGGGGTCGTTGTGCGCGCCGTGCATCCCGAGACACGCGCGGTGCTGACCTCGGGTGAGGAGGGCCTGCTCGAGGTCAAGAGCCCCAGCATTATGGTCGGCAACCTGGGGCAAGACGCGGAGACCGCCGAGGTCCTGCGCGACGGTTGGTACGTCACCGGGGACATCGGCCGCGTCGAACCGGACGGGTTCCTGGTCATCACCGATCGCCTGTCGCGGTTCAGCAA